>CAZUTB010000263.1:0-3777 GCA_964622905.1 uncultured Oscillospiraceae bacterium
GCGTCCTTGCAACCATTTCTGCCCGTGAGGTTGAAAACCGAACAAGAAAATGATGAAAACTCGGCGCAAGCCTGCTTGCGCCGAAAGCGTAGCGCAGCGGAGCGCAGCGGAGCGCTATGTTTAATAAAAGGATGACTTTAAGAGCGGTTTAGGTTATAATAGGAAAGGTATTGAACTTTCTAAAAGGAGCAGCGGATAAAATGAAGCTTGGCGTAGTCGGACTTCCCAATGTAGGCAAAAGCACACTCTTTAACGCAATAACAAAGGCGGGCGCCGAGGTGGCGAATTACCCCTTCTGCACAATAGAGCCGAACAGCGGCATAGTTCCCGTTCCGGATAAGCGCCTTGACGCGCTTGCCGATATGTACAGCCCTAAGAAGAAAACCCCTGCGGTAATTGAGTTTACGGACATTGCAGGGCTTGTGAAGGGCGCAAGCCACGGCGAAGGGCTCGGAAACAAATTCCTTTCACATATAAGGGAGTGCGACGCGATAGTTCACGTTGTTCGCTGCTTTAAGGACGATAATATCATTCACGTTGACGGCTCGATAGACCCTAAGCGCGACATGGAAACCATAAATCTCGAGCTTATTTTTGCAGACCTTGAAACCGCACAGAAGCGCGAAGACAAGGCGAAGAAGCTGATAAAGACCGGCGATAAGCGCTACGCGGACGAGGCGGCGCTTGCCGAAAGGCTCAGGATTCACCTTGAGAGCGGAAAGAGCGCAAGAACGCTTGAGGTAACTCCCGAGGAAAAGGCGATGCTCCAGAGCTGGTTCCTGCTGACCGACAAGCCCGTTATCTATGCCGCCAACATTTCCGAAAGCGACCTCGGTACGGACGAAAACGACCTAGAAATGGTTCGCGAGGTAAAGGAAGCCGCTAAAGCCGAAAACGCGCAGGTCATGGTAATCTCCGCGCAGATTGAAGAAGAAATCGCCCAGATGGAGGGCGAGGAGAAGAAGGAAGTCCTCTCCGAGCTTGGAATCGGCGAAAGCGGACTGGACAGGCTCGTTACCGCCTCCTATTCCCTGCTTGGGCTTATTTCCTTCCTTACCGCCGGCTCGGACGAGTGCCGCGCGTGGACTATAAAGGACGGAACGAAAGCGCCCCAGGCGGCGGGTAAGATTCACACGGATTTTGAGCGCGGCTTCATTCGCGCCGAAATTGTTCCGTTTGAAACCCTGCGCGCCGAGGGAAGCATGAACGCCTGCCGCGATAAGGGGCTAATCCGCTCCGAGGGCAAAGATTATGTTATGAAGGACGGGGATGTTACCCTGTTCCGCTTCAACGTATAAGGGAGGCGCGGGCAATGAAGCTTTCGTATGTGGCTAAGCGTATTGTCAAAATGGACTACAAGCGGATGTGGGACACGACAAAGATTCTGAAGGCGCGGAGCGGCAGGAGCCGTTCATGGCTTCTTATTGATATGCTTTCCTGCGCGGTCAAGTACAACGCGGGCTACATGGATTACAAGATTGCGGCTATGTACTCGCTTACCGACGCGCAGCGCAAGACCGTTATCACGCGCGGGCTGAGCAACGAGATAGTAAGAAGGATGAACGATAAGGCGTACTGGCATTTCTTTGACGATAAGACGCAGTTTGACAAGCTTTTCGCCGCCGAGGTCAACCGCGAATGGATGAAGATTGACGAAAGCACAACCTCCGAGCAGCTCAAAAATATGCTTGCAAAGTGCGAGGATATTATCGCAAAGCCGCTCGAAGGCTCATCCGGCGTAGGAATCTCAAAATACCACAGCGCGGACTGGGCTGGTAAGGAAGAAGAATTGCTCAGCCTGCTTCGGAAGAACGAAACGGGCATTATTGAGGACGTTGTAAAGCAGCATCATCTGATGGCGTCCCTCTGCCCTACCTCCGTAAACACGATAAGAATCGCTACGCTTATCGGCGATAAAAAGGAGGGCATTGTTTACGCCTTCCTGAGAATCGGCAACGGCAAGGTTATGGATAACGTTGACTGCGGCGGAATGGCGGCGCGCGTTGACCTGGAAAGCGGAAAGCTGCTCACCGTAGGCGCGGACAAGGCGGGCAACACCTACGAAAAGCACCCGATGACCGGAACTCCGATAATAGGCTTCACCATTCCCTACTGGGAGGAAGCCAAGCAGATGGCACTTAAGGCGATGAAGGTTGTTCCGCAGGTCAGGTTTGTTGCATGGGATATTGCGATAACCGAAAACGGACCCGTGTTCATAGAGGGCAACAGCTTCCCCAGCCACGCTATTCCGCAGTTTGCGGCGCATTATCCCGACGGAATAGGCATCATGCCCGAATTCCGTAAATTCCTATCCAATATTTGAAAGCGAGCCGCATATGTTTAAGCGAAAGACCGAGGCGATAGCCCCTGTAAGCAGTGCCGACGCCTTTGAGTTTACCCCCGAAGAACAGCGGATGATTGATACCTTTACGCGCAACGAGCATCACTCGATGCGCATTCTTTTCAAAATTCTGAAAGGGCATTACTGGAAGCTGCTGCTGAGCGCGCTTTGCTTTGTCATAAAGCATTCGCCGGTATGGGCGCTGCCTATCGTTATTGCGCGCATTGTGGATATCGCTACGCAGCCCGCCGCGCACACTACGGGCGAAATCTACATCTGCGGGGCGATAATGGCTCTGCTTGTAGTTCAGAACATTCTGACCAACTACTGGCACACGCGCCTTTACTCGCACACAATCAGAAGCCTGGAGGCAAACCTGCGCGGAAGCCTTATAAGAAAGCTCCAGCAGCTTTCCATTCTTTATCAGAAAGAAATTCAGTCGGGCCGCCTGCAAAGCAAGATAATGCGCGATGTTGAGAACATTGAAACCATGATTCGGCAGGCGTTCACGAATCTCGTTTCCGTGCTGACGACGGTTATTGTAGCGCTTATAATCACCGTGACAAAGTCGCCCGTTGTTTTTGCGTTCTTCCTCGTTTCCATCCCCATAGCCTGCGCAACAGTTATATTTTTCCGCAAGGGCATCAGGAAGCGCAACACGGAATTCCGCAAGGAGATGGAGAACACCTCTGCGCGGGTTCTGGAAATGGTGGAGATGATTCCGGTTACGCGCGCGCACGCTCTGGAAAAGAATGAGATAGGCGCGATGGACGCGCAGATAGGCGAGGTTGCGGACAAGGGCTACAAGCTCGACATAGTTCAGAGCTTTTTCGGCTCGGTAAGCTGGGCGGTTTTTCAGCTTTTTCAGGTGGCTTGCCTCTGCTACACCGGAACGCTGGCGTTCTTCGGCTCGATAACCGTGGGCGACATAACGATGTATCAGAGCTATTTCACAACGGTTATAAACAGCGTTTCCTCGGTTGTTAACCTTCTGCCGATACTCTCAAAGGGCATGGAATCCATTGATTCCGTCGGCGATATTCTGACCGCGATGGACGTTGAAAACGACAGCGACAAGAAAGTGCCGAAGAACGTTCAGGGCGCGTTTACCTTTGAAAACGTGTGCTATTCCTATCCCGACGACGGAAGACCCGTACTTACCGATTTCAGCCTGAAGGTTAAGGCGGGCGAAACGATAGCGTTCGTTGGCGAAAGCGGAAGCGGAAAGACAACGCTCTTGAACCTTGTTATCGGCTTTCTGCACCCGACGAGCGGAAGGATTCTGCTTGACGGCGAGGACATGGCGGAGCTTTCAATGCGCGAGTATCGCAAGCATCTTGCCGTTGTGCCGCAGGAGAGCATTATGTTCGATGATACCCTGCGCAAGAACATAACCTACGGGCTTGATTCGGTTACGGATGAGCAGCTGACGGATG
>CAZUTB010000264.1:0-3769 GCA_964622905.1 uncultured Oscillospiraceae bacterium
ATTATTGCCAGATAGGTGTCGATTATTCCGAGGTTGCTCATGATGATGTAGTTCGGGATTCCGGTAACATAGCCGGAGAACATCAGAGCAGTAACAACAATGTTGAAGAAAAGCTTTCCGCCCGGGAAATCATACTTTGCCAGCACGAACGCCGCCATGGACGCGATGAGCAGATGCCCTGCGGTGCCGATAAGCGTTATCAGCGCGGTGTTGACGAAGTAACGGGAGAAGGGAACCCACGACTGCCCCATAGTTACGAACAAATCCGAGAAGTTGTCCATTGTGGGGTGCTGCGGGAACAGCGTCGGAGGGAAGCGGAACAGCTCATCCAGCGGCTTTAATGACGACGAAAGCGCGAACACGAGCGGGAACGCCATCAGAAGCGCAACTATTGTTAATAGGAAGTAAACTCCGAAATCGCCGCCGCGCGAACGGTTAGGCTTGCGGCGATGCGCGATGTTGACCGTCTTTTCCGCCTTCTGATTGTGCTTGCGATCCTTGCGGTCGTCCGACGATTCCTTGACTTCTTTAATCTTGAGCTTTGCGGCTGCTGTATTACTCATGTGCCCACCTTCCTCAGCGCGGACTGAATAAGCTTATTGCACAGAATCATGACGATGAACAGCAGCGTGGCGATTGCCGACGCATAGCCCATTTCAAATCTCGAATAACCGTAGTCGAACAAATGGGTTACGACTGTTCGCGCCGCGTAGTCCGTGCTTGGGTAGCCCGCAAGAGCCATTGTTACGTCGCAGACGCCGAACGCCTGCGTAATCGACATAACCGCGCCGAACATAAGCATAGGCTTCATAGAGGGCAGGGTTACGAAGTACAGCTCCTGCCAGCGGTTGCGGATTCCGTCCACATAGCCCGCCTCGTAAAGCGCAGGGTCAACGCCCTGAAGACCCGCTACGAAGGATAGGAAGCCTGTGCCCATTGACATCCACAGGATAACGATGATGCACACAGGCAGGATATAGGAGGGATTGAGGAGCCAAAGCACCGGAGCGTCGATAATTCCGAACTCGGTGAGGATGGAGTTCAGGTAGCCGTAAATATCGCCGCGGAAGATGATGCCGAAGATGTAATACGCGTTTCCCGCTATGGACGGCGCGTAGAAGATTACTACCGCTATCGTCCTCAGCCATCTCGGCAGCTCGTTTATAAACCACGCAAAGAGGAAGGAAAGCATATACCCGACAGGACCCGTTACAATAGCGATGATGAAGGTGTTCTTCACGGCTGTTAAGAATATCTCATCCTGCAAAATCAGGTTGATATAGTTATCAAAGCCGATGAAGCGCGCAGGCTCCAGGATATTGTAATAGGTAAAGCTGTAATAGATTGAAGTAAGCATCGGCAGGATGTAGAAGGTGAAGAACAGTATCGCGTAGGGCGCGATAAAGAGGTAGCAAATCTTCATCCTCTTCGCTTTATCCCAGCCGTAGCGGGCGCGATCCTTCTTGAGCTTGACATACTTTGAAAACGTACTCATTGCCACACCTCACTCAAGAGGCAGACCGAACTCGGTCCGCTTCTTCTTTATTTCCTCGTTGATGGTGCGCGTGTAATTGAGCAGCGTTTCACGCGCGTCCGTCTTGTTGTTTATGACCTTGCGGATTGCGTTGGTCATATGCCAGTTGGTGTAGTAGCCGCCGGCAATCTCGCGGTAGCCGACAGTCCACGTTCTGGCTTCATAGAGGGTTTCAATCTGCTCTGCGCTCCATGCAAGCTGCTTGAAGGCGTTGATGTTGGCGGTGGCATAGCGCGCGCTCGAGCCGAGAACGCTTTCGATTTCACGTCCGAAGCGAACCTGCGAGTCGGTGCTTATCCACCACTTCATGAACTCCCAGCAGCTGCTCTTGAGTTTTTCGTCGTCGGTTGCAATCATCATGCAGCTTGTTCCCTGAGAATGAACGGAATGGTCAACGTATAGATTTCCGCTTTCGTCCTGCCGAATCGTTCCGGGGATAAGGGTGAAATCCCAAAGCCCGCGAATTTCGGGAGCGGAAACCATGAGGGTGTTATAGGTAGTGTAGTCGTATACGCCTATCGGCATTTCACCGGAGCGGAAGCGGCTTACGAAATCGAATACCGTCGGCAGACCGTAATCGTTGTAGAGCGAGGTGTAAAGCTCAAACGCGCTTACGCCCGACTCGGAATCAATAAGCGTCTTGGTGGCTTTCTCGTCATACATCGCGCCGCCGTTCTGATAGAGCATGGAATAATAGGGCGCAAGGTTCGGCGCGGCGATATCCGGGTAAGGAATGCCGACCGAGAGGTTGTTGCCCTGAATCGTGGGAAGCATTGCGATAAGGTCGTCCCATGTTTCGGGAATCTCAAGCCCCAGCTCCTTGAGAACATCCTCGCGGTAGAACATTACGGAATACGTCTGCGTTTCGGGCAGACCGTAAAGCCCGTCGTTCAGCTCAAGAGCCGCGTAAGCGCTCGGGAAATAGTTTTCAAGCAGCTCCTTGCTGTCCTCAAACTCAAGGAGGTTTACAGCCGCGTTGCGCAGCGCGTACTGAACGGGGTTCCATGTATCGGTAGAAACCACAATGTCGGGACCGTTGCCCGCGACAACCGCGCCGAGGAGGGCGGTCGGGTCAACGAGCTTAACGTTAACCTTGATTCCCGTTGCGGGAGTGAAGGTATCGTCAATCATGGTCTTGAGGATTGTGCTTTGGTCGCGGCCTGTCATAATCCAAGCCTCGATAACCTCGTCCTCGCTTCCGTAAACGTCGCCCAGCATATTGTAGTCAACAAAGAAGGAGGTGAGGCAGGAGCGAATCTCGTGCATAGCGCTGTCGAAGAAGGTTTCGCTTTCGGAGCTTATCTTCGCGTCAACTCCGCTGAGAACTATGTAGTCAATGTCAAGCCGCATCTGGCTCATGTTCTGCATAGCAGTTCCAAGAGCGGTGATATTATCCTTGAAGTTTACGAAGGAGCGGGTGATTCTGTCGTTGTTCTCAACGAACTGCTCAAGCTGAACGGCAAGCGTCTGCGCAACGGCTATGCGGTCGCTCTTCTGACCCGTGCAGGCGACAGTGCGGTCAACAAGGTTGTAGAGGCGCTTGCTCTCAAGCTCCATTGCCTCTATTACCTCGGGATAAACTCCGATGATGTTGTAATCGCGGAATCTATCGGGATTTACGCCGGTGAGAATAAGCACCTTGCGGTAAATCTGATTGAGGCGATAGATGGAATCCTCCATCTCCTTGAGAATCTCGCCCATATCGCCAAGCGTTGTTTCAAGACGGATGCGGTGAGTTCCCTTTGTGAGATAGAATTCGTAAGGGGCGTTGCTTTCATCCGAAAGCGTCATCATATTCCACTTGTTCTCATAGAAGAACGTGATTGTCTTGACCTCGTCAAAGGGAATCTCGCCGTCAATATACAGGGTGCGGCAAGAAAGACCGCCGCGCTGATAATTCTGGCGTCCCTTGATGGTCAGATTATAATAGCCGTCCTCGGGCGCGGTTACTTCCCACTCTATCCACTGCTCCGGCAGATTCCACGCCGTGCCGCCGATATAGTTGAGGATGGTGTTCCTCACGCTGTAAGGACGTGTCGCCGCAGAGGAACGGTCATATCTTGCGTAGAGAGAGGTGGCGGAGCGGAGAACGGAATCCTCGCCCTGAACAATCTCCACATAGTTTTTTGCCTCGGCGCTCATTTGAGCCTCGGGCTGAGCGGAGCGGTAATCGGAATAGGTCTTATCCTCGGGAATCGGAAGCACCGAAATTCCGAGGATGATTACCGGCTCGTT
>CAZUTB010000265.1:0-3768 GCA_964622905.1 uncultured Oscillospiraceae bacterium
AGCATGGTTCTGACGAAATTTTTGCCGTTTAAGCCGAATATCCAGCTTGAGCGCACGATAAAATGCTTATCGGTAAGCTTTTTTACGGTTTCCTCCGCCTCCGCCTTCGTTTTGCCATAGTAGTTAAGCGGATTTGTCGGAGCGTCTGTTTCATACGGCGCGCTCCCATCGCCGCCGAAGACATAGTCAGTTGAGATGAAAGCGAGCTTCGCTCCCGCTTCGGCGGCAGCCTCGGCGATGTTTTTCGTTCCGATGACGTTTACCGAATAGCAGCGCTCCCTTTCGGTTTCCGCAAGGTCTACCGCAGTCCACGCGGCGGCATGAACAATTGCGTCAAACTGCCCCGCACGGATGAACTCCCTTACCGCCTCGCGGTCTGTTATATCAAGCTCGGATAAATCCGTGCCGACCGCTTCCTCGCCGCGCCGCGCAAGCTCAAGCATTACAGCATGCCCAAGCTGTCCGTTTGCGCCGGTTACAAGCACCTTCATATGCTCACATCCTGCCAGCGTACATACGCTCATAATAGCTCTGATAATCGCCCGCAAGTATATCGGAAAGCCACTTTTCGTTATCCAGATACCACTTTACGGTCTGTGCAATTCCCGTATCAAAATCGGTTTCGGGCTTCCAATGAAGCTCTGTCTCCAGCTTGCCCGCGTCAATAGCATAGCGCCTGTCATGCCCTGCCCTATCCTTTACGAAGCTTATCAGGCTTTCGGGCTTCCCGAGCTGCTTAAGAATTGTTTTGACAACCATTATATTTGCCTTTTCATTATGCCCGCCGACATTGTAGGTTTCGCCTGCGCGCCCAACGCGCATAACAAGGTCAATAGCCGCACAATGGTCCATAACATAAAGCCAATCGCGGACGTTCTCTCCGTGCCCGTAGACGGGAACAGACTTATTCTCCCTAGCCCTTGAGATGATAAGCGGAATGAGCTTTTCGGGGAACTGGAAAGCGCCGTAATTATTAGAGCAGCGGGTTATAGAAACAGGAAAGCCGAAGGTTCTGAAATAGGAGAGGGCGAGCAGGTCAGCTGCCGCCTTTGAAGCGCTGTATGGGCTTGAGGTGTGAATCGGGGTTTCCTCCGTGAACAAAAGCTCCGGACGGTCAAGCGGGAGGTCACCGTACACCTCATCAGTCGATACCTGATGGAAGCGGGTAATTCCATGCTTCCGCGCAGCGTCCATAAGCGTCTGAGTGCCAATAATATTCGTTCTTGTGAAAACGGAGGGGTTCTCTATTGAGCGGTCAACATGGGTTTCTGCGGCAAAATTCACGACAATATCGGGCTTTTCGGCAGAAAAAAGCGCGTCAACGCTCTCCTTGTCCGCGATATCGCCGCGAACAAAGCGGAAATTTTCGTTTTTCATAGCCGCCGCGAGTGACGAGAGGTTGCCCGCATAGGTCAAAGCATCATAGCAGATAATCCTGTCCTCGGGATGCTTCTCAAGCTCATAGTAAACGAAATTAGCGCCGATAAAGCCCGCGCCGCCGGTTACGACAATATTCATAAGCGCTCACCGCCCTCTATATACAAAATTGCAGTCGCTATCCCTCAAATACGGCGACGACATATCCTTTGCGGAGAGAATCGGGCTTGCTATGCCCCAGTCAACCGAGATATCTGGGTCGTCAAAGCGGATTCCCCTGTCGCTCGCAAGGTCAAAGAAATTATCAACCTTGTAGAGAAAAAGCACATTGTCGGTAAGGGTCAGAAAGCCGTGACCGAAGCCGCGCGGAACATAGAGCATACGCTTGTTTTCGGCGCTCAGCACCGCGCTCGTCCATTTCAAATAGTTGGGACTTCCTCTGCGAAGGTCTACCGCGACATCCATTATAGCGCCCGAAACCGCCCGCACAATCTTGCTCTGCGCCATTGGCGACTGCTGAAAATGGATTCCGCGAAGCGTTCCCTTCTGCGCGGTGAAGGACTCGTTATCTTGGACGAATTTATCGTTAATTCCAAGCCGCGAAAGCTCTGCTTCGTTATAGGTTTCTGCAAAATAGCCGCGACAATCCCCGTGTATCTCAGGCTCAAGAATGCACACCTCGGGAAGCGCGGTGTCGATTCTTTTCATTTCTTACTCCTTCAATACCTGAGCCTGCCCTCGGCTACATTCATAAGGTGCGCGCCGTAGGGCGATTTCCCGTACTTTTCGGCGCTTGCCCTGAGAGAGTCAGCGCTGATCCAGCCGTTCTTATACGCTATTTCCTCCGGCGCGGATATTTTGATGCCCTGACGCTTTTCCACCATTCTTACAAAGTCCGCCGCGTCAAGCAGGCTTTCAACCGTGCCCGTGTCAAGCCACGCGAAGCCGCGCCCCAGCAGCTCGACATCCAAGCGGTTCTCAGCAAGATACATTGCATTAAGCGAGGTAATTTCATACTCGCCTCGCTCGCTTTTTTCTATTCTTTTTGCCATTTCGCTTGCGCGCCCGTCATAAAAGTAAATGCCCGTAACGCAATAGTTGGATTTTGGCGCTTTGGGCTTTTCCTCAAGAGAAATGACCCTGCCGCCTTTATCAAACTCGACAACGCCGAAGCGGGACGGCTCGTCCACATAATAGCCGAAGATTGCCGCTCTGCCGCTTGCAGCGCTTGCTGCGGCTCTTTTAAGGCGCTCAGTAAGCCCGTTGCCGTAAAAGATATTATCTCCAAGAATCATTGCGCACGGCTCGCCCGCAAGGAAGTCCTCGCCTATCACAAACGCCTGCGCAAGCCCGTCGGGGCTTTCCTGAACCCGATACGAAAGACTTATTCCAAGCTCGCTTCCATCCCCTAAAAGCGCGGAAAAGCGAGGAGTATCCGTAGGAGTAGAGATTAGGAGAATATCGCGGATTCCGGCAAGCATCAGGGTTGAAAGCGGATAATAAATCATCGGCTTATCGTAAACCGGCAAAAGCTGCTTGCTCGTAACCATCGTTAAAGGATAAAGGCGCGTTCCCGCTCCGCCCGCAAGTATAATGCCCTTCATTTCTCCGCCTCCCCCGATATTCATATTATCACCGAAAGCTCTGCGATAAATAAGTAAATAATAGGCAAGGGCGAAGCAAAGGCTTCGCCCTTTAGTTTACTTTTTTGCAGCGGGCGCGTCCTCGGGATAGTCGCTGTCCAGCATTTCATAAACGCGCTTCATCATAATCCTGCCGAACATATTGACATAGTTGCGAACGTTGGTGTTATCGCAGCCGTTATTCAGCACGACTACACCGCTCCTGTCGGTAGGGTCGTAATACGCGGCGCAAAGCATACCGTAAGCCTTGCCCTGATGACCGTACATGGTGCGGTTGTCAACCTGATAATCGGTGATGATGTTCATGTTAAGCCCGTGCTCGCTCTTTCCGGTAACCGAGCCGCGCTCGTTTTGAACGGTCATCATTTCCTCAACGGTTTCCTTTTTAAGAAGCCTTACGCCGTTATACTCGCCGCCGTCGCAGAGCAGCATCAGAATCTTTGCCAAATCCGTCGCGCTTATAATAAGCCCGCCGCCGGTATAGGTGAAGTGGTGCTGCCAGTCGGGTTCGGTATATACCGCTCGGTTAAGCGAAGGGTCAAGGCTAAGCGTCCGCTTCGGCATATTGTATATTTTGGCAATCTGTATGCTGTCGTCAAAAAGCCCTGCCTGATAATGCGCCTTGATTCCCAGCGGCTCGAAAACTTTCTTTGTCATATACTGGTCAATGGTCATTCCGCTGACAAGCTCAATAATGCTTCCCAGCATTCCGCCGCCGAGGTTGCTGTACGAATATTTCGACCCCGGC
>CAZUTB010000266.1:0-3742 GCA_964622905.1 uncultured Oscillospiraceae bacterium
GTGATGGATTTTAGGAGATTGCAGCGCGGTGAGGTAATCCATTCTTAACATCACCATAGCAGGTATATAACAGAGATTGTTTGACAAAAAGAGCCGCATAAGCTAGAATTTCGGTGTACACTATTAACATTATGGCTGTTGCAGCGCGGAGGGCGGATGGACGATATTTCCGAAAGCGGAATAAACGAGGAATTGCTGCTTGAGCTGCCCGAAATAGAGGATATTGAGGGCGGTGAAAAGCTCGCTTACGGCTGTATTTTTTGCAGAACCGGAAGCGAAAGAGTGATAGCCTACTGCCTGAGAAGATACTTCGGCTGCACGGATGCTATATATGTTAAGCAGATTAAGCACAAAAGCGTTGACGGGAAGCGTTCGGATGAGATAAAGACCGCGATTCCCGGCTATGTTTTTTTTACCGCGGGAGAATCGCGGGAGATAACAGGCTCCAAGGCGCGCGTTATGAAGGATGTTTTCAAGCTGCTGACGGGGCAGAAGGGCGAGTGGCAGCTTGAGGGCGCGGACGCGGAATTCGCCGAAAAGGTTATGAAAAGCGGCGGAATGTGGGGCGTTTCAAAGGCGCAGGTGCTTGGCGGGCGGGTGCATATAATCTCCGGTCCGCTCAAGGATTATGAGGGGAACATTGTCAAAATTGACAGGAGAAACCGCAACGGGCTTATAGAAATTAGCTTTGGCGGGAGAGCCTTTAAGGTGTGGCTTGCCTTTGACCTTACCGAGGAGGTAAGCGGCGGCGAGCAGGTGAAGGAGCGGGATAAATGAACGATATGTTCAGCGAAAACATTCGCTTTCAGCTGGCGGCAATCTGCTTTTTGCTGCTGATGCTTTTTGACTACGCAAGGCGCAAGCGCCTCCATGTGCTTTCGGCGCGCTTTTTCAGCGTGATGATGGCGCTTACCTTTTTCAACCTTTTCTGCGATATAGCCACGGTTTATACGGTATGGCATATGAATTCCGTTCCGCCATTTATAAACAGGCTCTGCCACCAGCTTTTCATAGGCTCTCTGGATATGCTCATTTACTGCCTTTTCCTCTACGTTATCCTTTTGACCTTCGGGCATTTCAGGCATTACAAGCCTCTCCTTGCCCTAAGCTCAATTCCGTTCATAGCAGCAATGCTCTTTACCATTTTCTCGCAGCTTGACTACTATAACGACGGCACCCGCGCCTATTCTTACGGGCTGATGGCGTGGTCGGTTTACATCTGCGTAACGGTCTACCTGATACTCATTGACATATTCGTTTTCGTACACAAGGACAGCTACAGCCCGAGGAAAAAGACCGCCATTCTGATTTCTACCGTTATCTGGATACTGGTCGCGGTTATACAATACTTTGCGCCATGGCTTTTGCTGTCGGGGCTGGGCGTTTCGCTGATGGTTATGTATATATACCTGACGTTTGAAAATCCTAATGAGAACCTAGACAAGGACGCGCACTGCTTCAACCGCCGCGCGCTCAGGCTTATGCTTGACGAGCGCTGCGCAAAGAACACAATAATTTACGCGCTCAGCCTTGTGCTGGACGATTACCCGCGCCTTACCCTGCGCTACGGCAACCAGACGGCAAACTATCTGCTTTATCAGATATGCACGTTCGTAACGGAGGAAACAGGCTGCGACATATTCAGGTACAGGGGCAACGGGCTTTGCATTCTCGCCTTCAGCGATGAGAAAAAGGACGAGTGCATTACGGCGCTGACGCGGCGTTTCAAATACGCTTGGTCGGCGGGTGAGATTCGCCTCTCCCCCGCATGGCATCTTTCGGTCATATCCTGCCCCGAATTCGCAAAAAACAGCGACGAGGTTTTCTCCGCAATGGAGTACCTTTACGACAACTCGGACGCGGACGGAGCGGGAAACATACGCGTTATGGACGAGGAAACGCGCTCAAGGATGCACCGCGCCGAAACAGTACAGCGCCTTGTTGAGGAAGCGGTGCTTTCGGGCGGCTTCGATGTTTTCTATCAGCCGATATACTCTGTAAAAAAGAAGGGCTTCCGCTCCGCAGAGGCGCTTGTGCGCCTTAAAAACATAACAGCCGCCGGCTATGTGTCGCCCGACGAGTTCATACCGATAGCGGAGCGTATCGGGCTTATTTCAAAGATAGGCGAGCTTGTTCTCGATAAGGTGTGCGCGCTTTTTGAAAAGCACTCGCCGCAAAGCCTTGGGCTTGAGTACATCGAGGTAAACCTTTCCGCAATACAGATGGATGACCCGGAGCTTGCGGGAAGGCTCAAGGAAATACTCACGCGCCACAGAGTGCGTCCGTCGCAGATTAACTTTGAGGTGACGGAGTCCGTAGCGGTCGCGTCGGGGCATACCTTTACGGAAAACCTGAGCGAGCTGAGAATTAGCGGCTCAAGCTTCTCCATTGACGATTTCGGAACGGGCTACTCCAATCTCGCAAGGGTTGCGGGAATGGATTACGAAATGATAAAATTTGATAAGAGCCTGATATGGCCGTGCTTCCCGAAAAGCGCAGGCGCAGAAAGCCCCCGAATCGTGCTTGAAAGCATGACGCGAATGGCGGCGGCGCTCGGGCTTCCGATAGTCGCGGAGGGAGTTGAAACCGGAGAGCAGGCAGATTACCTTGCGGAAAACGGAGTTGAGTATATGCAGGGCTATCTCTACTCAAAGCCGATAAACGAGGCTATGTTCATAGATTTCCTTATAAGGAACGCCGAAAGCTCCAAAAAAGATTGACAATCGTCTTCCAAAAACGTTTGACACACAAAGAAACTGCGTTTATAATTATTACGGAAAAGGGAATGAAACGAAACCGAAACGTAACAATAAATTATTTAAAAGGAGATACCTATGAAAAAACTCACCGCGATACTGCTGGCGCTTTGCCTCACGCTTTCATGCGGGTTAGCGCTTGCCGAAAGAATTGAGATTTCCATTGACACAACGGTTTTCACCCTCGCGTTTGACAAGCCGGATGACATAAACATTACTACCGATTCAAGGGACGCGCAGTATGTGTTCATCGAAATGTACTATTCCGATGATCCCACCTGCGCCTATTACCTTATTGTTTCGCCACTCGACACCTATTCAAACGCATCCATGTCCGAGCTTTCGGATGCGGAGCTTGAGGAGTATAAAGCCGCCTATATCAGCGATATGGACGCGCCCACTACCATGTGGATATCGGACAGCGCAAGCCGCAAATGGCTCTACATCGACGAGAACGGCAGCTCCTACGACAGCGCCGAGGCGGGAACGATTATCCGCGGCTACGCGATAAGCCTCAGCGCCTTCAACGAGGACTTTTCCGAGCTGAGCACCGCGCAGACGGACAGAATCAAGCAGCTCATTGAGATGATTATTACCACCGAAATGTAAGGCGCTCAGCTAAAGCTTCGCTTTCGGCGCACGTCTGCTAGGGCAGGCGTGCGCCGATTTTTCATCATTTTCCTGTTCAGACTAAAGTCTTCACGGTCGGAAAATGATGCAAGGAAGCGGGATAAATCCCGCTCCTCGGGGCGGCAAAGCTGCCCCTGCGGATTACAATGAAGGAGATCCTCCTTCATACTTCCTCCTGAAGAATGGTGTGATGGTTTAATAAGATTGCAGCAGAATGATATCTTATTATCTTTTACATATAGTGCTGCACGCTCGGCGTATTTCACACCACGAGCGACAGTTTTTCCGATAACAAAATCTGTGCTGTTCCTACACCCCTGCTTGCTCAAAACGTGCCGGATGCTAGGAAGCAAGCA
>CAZUTB010000267.1:0-3711 GCA_964622905.1 uncultured Oscillospiraceae bacterium
AGGAAATGATGCAAACCGGAGCAAGCAAGCGAAGCGCACTTGCTCCGAGAGCGGAACGTCTGCATTGGCAGATGTGCAGCGATATTAACAATTCTCAAACAAAACTCAAACATTCCGCGAATAATCGAAGGATATATTCTTTTTGAAATCAAGCAGGATTTACGGAGGCGCGAATGAAAAGAGAAGTATCCGAAAAAGTCAGGAGCTTTCGTCCTCCGCTGGGGCTTTCCTGCGCGCTTGCCGTTTACTTTGCGGCTTTGTCTATGGCTTTTGTGACAACGGAGCAGGGGGACGGGCTTCCGCCGTTTGCGCGCTACGCTGTTTTTGTCTGCGCAGCCGCTTTCCTTGCGCTTGCTGTGTGGGCAGCCGCGGCTTCCTGCGGCGGCACAGCCCCGCTGAAGCGCCTGAAGGAGCTTGCGCGCAGAATGGACTTCACCTGCAAAATGGTGGACAGCTTTTCATACCGCACGGTTGCCTTTACCTATCTTTCGCTTGGGATGAATGCTCTCTTTGCCGCCGCAAAGGGCGTTGCGGGCTGGTTTTCCGCCTCCTGGTGGCTTATCACTCTTTCCGTGTACTATATAATCCTCTGCCTTGCCAGATTTCTTCTGCTTAAGGAAAGCAGAAGGCTTGATAAGAACGCGGGCAGCATAGAGCGCGCTGCCGCCGAGTGGAAGGCCTACCGCGTCTGCGGCGCGCTGCTGCTTTCAATGACTCTGGTGCTTTTCGGAATCGTAATACTCATCATGCGGATTGACAGCAAATTCACCTATTATGGTATACTTATATTTGCGGTTGCAGCGTGGGATTTTTTCAATCTCTCAATGGCAATTGTCTATATGGCGCGGCACAGGGGAAAGCATACGCCCATAATCTCCGCAATCAAGATGCTCAAGCTTGCAACGGCGCTTGTTTCTATGCTTTCCCTGCAAACGGCAATGTTCGCGTCCTTCGGCAGCACGGCGGATATTGGAATGCAGCGGCGGATGAACCTCGCTACCGGCTCGGCGGTCTGCCTTATGATATTCGGAATGGGTCTGTACATGGTGCTTCACGCAAACAAAAGGCTTAAGGAAAACGCACTCAAGGAGGCGCTGAAATGATAAATATTCTTGTTGTTGAGGATGATGAAAAGCTGAATCGGGTGGTCTGCACCTATCTTAACGACAGCGGTTTTAACGCCAAGGGCTGCCTTAACGCAAACGCCGCCTATGAGGAAATGTACAACAGCCTTTACGAGCTAATCATCTCCGATATTATGATGCCGGAGATTGACGGCTTTGAGTTTGCCGAAAATGTTCGGAGGGTAAACAAGCATATCCCTATTCTGTTCATGTCGGCAAGGGATGATATGCCTTCAAAGCAGAAGGGCTTTCGGCTGGGGATAGACGATTATATGGTAAAGCCCGTGGAGCTTGCAGAGCTGCTTCTGCGCGTCAGGGCGCTCCTTCGCCGCGCGAATATCGAAACCGAGCGCAAGCTTGTTGTGGGCAACCTTGAGCTTGACGCGGACGGAATGACCGCCGAGGTGGACGGCGAGGAAATTCCGGTTACCACAAGGGAGTTCAACATTCTCTACAAGCTGCTTTCCTACCCTAAGAAGACCTTTTCGCGCGCGCAGCTTATGGACGAGTTTTGGGGGCTTGAAACGGAAACGAGCCTGCGCGCGGTGGATGTGTATGTTACTAAACTACGGGACAAGTTCTCCGCCTGCGACGGCTTTCAGATAGTTACAGTAAGAGGGCTTGGCTATAAGGCGGTGCTTTCATGAGCGAGGATAAACTCACGAGCGTAAGGAAGGTTAAGCAGAATCGCTTTCCAGCGTCGCTTTTCTTCGTGCTTTTCGGCGTTCTGCTGCTTATGTCGGGCGTTCATTACGGTTTGACCCTGCTCGTCAGCGAAATGAGCTATCCGGTGCTTGTTCAGATAGCCATTCCGGTGGTTTACTGGGCGCTTGTCGCTCTTGGGCTTACAATATATACAAGGTATCGAATAATAAAGGCTTACGACGAGCCGATGCAGATTCTGGCTGCCGCAACCGCGAGGGTTGCGCGCGGTGATTTTTCCGTATATATGCCACCCTATCATACCGCGGATAAGCTGGACTATCTTGATGTTATGCTTGGCGACTTCAACAAGATGGTTGCGGAGCTTGGCAGCATTGAAACGCTTAAAACCGATTTCTTCTCCAATGTTTCGCACGAGATAAAAACGCCTATCGCCGTAATTCAGAATAACGCCGAGCTGCTTGATATGCACTACGCTGACGGTGACCCCGAGAAGGAGCAGACTCAGGCAATCCTGCAGGCAACGCACCGCCTGAGCGGGCTTATAACGAATATGCTCAAGCTCAACAAGCTTGAAAAGCAGACGATAAAGCCCGTTCCCGAGGAGTATGACCTCTGCGCTCAGCTCTGCGAGGTCGCCTTAGGCTTTGAAACGGAGTGGGAAAAGAAGGGGCTTGAGTTCGAGGCGGATATTGAGGACAGCGCAATTATCTGCGCCGATGCGGAGCTGATGGGGCTTGTGTGGAGCAACATTATTTCAAACGCTATAAAATTCACCGAATCCGGCGGCAGAATAACTCTGCGGGAGCGCTCCGGCAAGGACAATGTAACCGTCGAGATTTCGGATACGGGCTGCGGAATGAGCGAGGAAACGCTCCGCCATATATTTGACAAATTCTATCAGGGAGACACCTCGCATTCCACCGAGGGCAACGGGCTGGGGCTTGCGCTTGCGCTTCGCATTTTGCAGCTTACGGACGCGACTGTTTCCGCCGAGAGCGAGCTTGGCAAGGGCTCGCGCTTTATCGTGAATATTCCTGCGAAAGGAAAAGAAGCTGTATGACCACAGAAAACGTTCGGGAAAGCTTTATCGGCTATGAGTATAAAATGGTAATTGTTCCCGCAGCGCAGGCTATGCTCTATCTTGACGGCTACAAGAGCTTCGGCTGGCTCACAGATGAGCGCTTCGGCAATAGCGAGGCGGGCGTTTCCGTTACTTTGAATCTGCGGCGCGACAGAAAGATAGTAAATAAAATGGAGCTGACGCGCCTTCAGCGCAATTTTGAGGCGAGCATGGAGGAAATCGGGACGCTGGAGCGCTCAAAAACCGCGCTTCCGCAGATTGCAGCCCTGAGCGTAGGAATCCTCGGAACTGCGTTCATGGCAGGCTCAACCTTCGCCGTTACCGCAAGCCCGCCAATAATCTGGCTCTGCGTTTTGCTTGCAGTCCCGGGCTTTGTCGGCTGGGCGCTTCCTTATTTCCTGTATAAAAAGTTATCGGCAAAAAAAGAGAAGCAAATTTCGCCGCTGATTGAAGAAAAGTATGATGAGATATATCAGCTCTGCGAAAAAGGAGCTGCGCTTCAAAGGTGATATGAAGAAACGAAATCCCGCTCTATCAAAAACTTGATTGTTGCTTTGGGGACGCAATGAAGGTGCCGGACCGTCATTTCCCAAATGTGAATTTACGCGAAGCAGGACGGGAAACAGAGTTTTTCCCTGCGGGTGACGGCGGTATATTTTGATAATTTTTCAGAACAGCAAACATGGTGGCTTTCGCGAATGGTTCGGGCGGATATTGAATCCGCCCCTACCCATATTATGGTGTCAACGCTCACAGAAGCACCGCAGTCCGTGTATCTTTATCGCCACTTCCTTGGCAGGAAGTAAAGAAGGGAGCATCCTAGCCACGCTTCCCTAAAAC
>CAZUTB010000268.1:0-3698 GCA_964622905.1 uncultured Oscillospiraceae bacterium
GGCGCTGGGCATGGATGCGATGCTGCCCTACTTTCAGGTGCTGCCGTTTGCAGACCTGCTATTTCAGGACTACCTGTTCCCAGGAATCGCTCTGCTTTGCGTAAACGGAATACCGAACCTTATTGCCGCGTATCTGCTCATCAAGAAAAAGCCTGCGGGAATAAAGCTCTCCGCAATTCTCGGCTTCACCCTGATTCTGTGGATTATCATTCAGTTCATCATCTTCCCGATGAATTTTATGGATATCATCTATTTCATCTTCGGGCTTGTTCAAATGCTTACCGGCTACGCCTGCTGGGTATTCTACCGCCAGAGCATATGCGAGCCGAAGCTTTCCGATTATAAAAACATCGGGAGCAGCAAAAGCGAATTGGTTGTGTTTTTCTCGCGCCTAGGCAGGGCAAAAAAAGTTGCTTACGAAACCGCCGATAAGAGCGGTGCTGAGGTTTTCGAGATAAAGACGAAAGAGCGCACGGAGGGTACTCTCGGCTTCTGGTGGTGCGGCAGATTCGGAATGCACAAATGGGGAATGGACATTTCTGCGCTTCCCGAGAACCTTGATAGTTATGAAAAGGTAACGATAGTTACGCCAATATGGGTGTTCAGCATCTGCGGTCCTGTCCGCCGCTTCTGCGAGCTTGCAAAGGGAAGGATTAAAAGCGCCGAGTATGTTATTGTCCATTTTCAGCCCTCGAAATACCTTTCCGCAAAGAAGGAGCTTGACACGCTGCTTGGCATCACCGGAGCTTCCTTTACAAGCATATGCTCAGAGCTGGGGCATAACAGGCTGATGAAGTAACTACTTAATTAAGAATTATGATAAAGACCGCGCTCGTTTTGAGTACAGTCTTTACTTATATAGAGATACATCGTTATCAATCCTTCTGATAAACATATATGCTGTTCGTTTCAAACGCGCTCATGTCCGGCTCGCCCTTCTTCCAGAATTCATCAAAGTGGATTGCGCCCGAAACCTTGTTTACGAGCGTAAAGCCGCAGCCATGGATAGTTTCGTGCATCCTATAATACCGGATGCCTTCCTCGACGGTATCAAACCTTCTTGCAGATACCGCGCCTTTTTTTGTAAAAGGTCCGTTAACAAAATCCCAGTACAGCTTCATTTCACTGTATACGGCAACAAGCAGCAGGCCGCCGCTTTTAAGATGCTCGGATAGTGCAAGCAGCTTTTCTCTGTTCGCGGCGCTCCTCTCCTCTGCGGTTTTGCCTTTGCTGTGATACATATCCATATAGGTTACCGCGTCAAGATTCTTTTCAATATCGGAAAGAGAACGTTCGTCCGCCCTTATTGTGCGGATATTATCGAGTTTATAATCCTTGCAGGTTTTGCTGAGTATTGTTATACAGCGTTTGTCCTTATCAACCGCATACACTGCGCCCTCGCTCCCGACAGCTGCGGACAGCGGAACGGAATACTCACCGATTGAACAGCCGAAGTCAATCACGCGCATTCCCTTGCTGATTCCGCACTGCTCCATGAGAAGCGCCCCTGCGCCGCTCTGCCAGCTTCCGTATTCGCTCCGGCTCATGCAATCCCCGCCTATACTCTTGTTTCCCTAATTATACAACGGATGACAGCCGTGCGCAAGAAAACGAATGATAAGATAATCCGCTTGAGCTAAAGCGCTCAATACCGCAAAAATCTGTTTTGACAATCGCAAAAGCCGCCGGATTAACCCGACGGCTCTGCGCGAGATATTGGCATTACTATGAAGGAGATCAACCTATGAAGCTTACTTAACGGTTATCTTACAGGTGTCGGTAATTCCGTTTGCGGTGGTCATAGTGATAACGGCAGTTCCCTTGGCAACGCCGGTCACAACGCCGTTTGCGCTTACGGTGGCAATGCTCGTATCGGAGGAAGCCCAAGCTGCCGACTTATCGGTTGCGTTGGAGGGCTTGAAGGAAATCTTAAGAGTCGCGGTCTTTCCGACCTTGATGCTCTTAGAGGAAGAGATGGTGGCCTTGGTGAGAACCACAGGACCGACTACCACTGTGCAGGAATCCGATACGCCGTTATTCGCGGTGGCGGTGATAACCGCTGTTCCGATTCCGACAGCCTTGACTTTTCCGGAGGAGCTGACGGTAGCAACGGAGGTATCGCTGCTCTTCCAAGTTACCTTCTTGCTTATGGCGTTTGAAGGCGCTACGCCCGCCTTGAGCGAAACGGTTTTGCCGATAACAAGAGAAGCGGAGGATTTGTTTACGGTTACCTTAGAAACCTCTCTTGAGGCAACCGTCACGGTGCAGCTGGCGGATTTTCCGTTAACCGCAGTAGCGGTTATAACGGCGGTTCCGCCCTTGATTCCGGTTACTTTACCCTTGCTACTCACGGTTGCCACGGAAGCATCGCTCGTAGTCCAAACGATGGACTTATCAGCCTTGGCGGGCTTTACGGCAGAAGTGAGCGTAAGGGTTTTGCCCTGAAGAATTGACGCATTTTTCTTATTAAGGGTTATGCCTTCAACCTCTACCGAGGAGCTGCCGGTTATTACAACATTCATTGTTACGGAAGCGGTCTTGCCGTTCTTAATTGCGGCGGTGATAACCGCGCTGCCTGCGCTTATTCCGGTTACCTTTCCGCTTGAGGAAACAGCCGCAACTTCGGGATTAGAGCTTGTGAAGGTTACACTCTGGTCGATAAGAGAGGATTTAACCGCGGAAGAAGTAACGGTAGCCTTGACGGTTGTGCTTGCTCCGATGCTCAGGCGGTTTACGGAGGCGGTAAGCCTTACGGAAAGAAGCGATTCATCAATATCTATTCCGAAAAGCCCATCCTCGGACCATTCGTGGTCTTCAGCCATTTCATCGCTGGTTTTGCCGAAATATTTCTGCCTTTCCTTGCCGCCGATGGGGTCGTCCCAAGTGGTATCAACGTGAACCCATTCGCCGTCCAGCTCAACCAGGTTCCAGAGATGGTCGCCGCCGTTGCCGTAGCCGGAAACATAAGCGTTCTTGATTCCCGCTTTATCAAGCAGAATGGAATAAGCCTCCGCGTAAGCCTGGCAGGTGCCTGTTCCGGTAAGCAGCGCGCTTCCGCCGGAGTAATTGGTGCAGCTAAAGTCATAGGAGGTGTTGTTTACGATATAGTTATGAAGCTAGAGCGCTTTCTCGGTTTCCGTAGAAGCGTTCTTTTCGCACTCTGCCATAATATCGTTAAGCTTGAGATTGAGGGTTTCATCCTCGGGCTGGTCTGCTGCCGCTATCGAAATGGTAGTCATGATAAGGATAATTGCAACTGCTAAACTGATAAGCTTCCGTATGCTGCGGCTTGCCATGAGTATCTTCCTCTCTGCTGGGGCGTCGGCGCTTGTCTGAACTGCTTTAAGATGTGAGCGTAGGTGCAAACGAAATACGGAGTGTGACCGTATCCATTTCTCTCTTGCAATGCTTCGGCGGTGCTGCCAAAACTTCAATACATCCGCGAATTCGGGCATTTGCTTAGCTCGGTGAGTTGAATTTTTGATGTGATGGAAATATTGCCTTCCATCTTGGTTACATTATAACAACTATCTATGGGCTTGTCAAGCAAAAGACAAAGTTTTCTGCCGCTTTTTGAGCGATTTTACGAAAAAACGTATTTCGCTAATCGCTTGTTGAACACAGCGAAAAAGAGTATACTTGAGCTTGTCAAAAAAGTGTTTTTGACAAGCTTTCGGAGCAAGTGCGCTTCGCTTGCT
>CAZUTB010000269.1:0-3690 GCA_964622905.1 uncultured Oscillospiraceae bacterium
GACGTTTCCGTCAGAACCTCCTCGGCAAGCGCGTCGACTATTCCGGCCGAAGCGTTATCGTCGTTGGCCCTGAGCTTAAGCTTTATCAGTGCGGTCTGCCCAAGGCGATGGCGCTTGAGCTGTTCAAACCCTTCGTTATGGAAAGGCTTGTCACCCTTAAGATTGCGCATAATATAAAGAGCGCAAAGCGCATGGTTGAGCGTATGCGCCCCGAGGTGTGGGACATTCTGGAGGGCGTTATCAAGGAGCATCCTGTGCTTCTTAACCGCGCTCCTACGCTTCACCGCCTTGGTATTCAGGCTTTCGAGCCTATCCTCGTAGAGGGCAAGGCCATAAAGCTCCATCCTCTCGTATGTACGCCTTTTAACGCCGACTTTGACGGCGACCAGATGGCAGTTCACGTCCCGCTCTCCATGTGGGCGCAGGCTGAGGCGCGCTTCCTTATGCTCGCCGCGAACAACATCCTCAAGCCTCAGGACGGCAAGCCGGTTATCTGCCCCACGCAGGATATGGTTATCGGCTGCTATTACCTCACCCTTGACCGCCCGGGCGGAAAGGGCGCAGGCAAGGTCTTCTCTTCTCCGGAGGAGGCTATGATGGCTTACCAGTGCGGAGAGCTGGCGCTCCAGTCGCCCATCAAGGTTCGCGTACCCCGCGAATATGAGGGCAAGACCTATCGCCGCATTATCGACTGCACCTTGGGTCTGCTCATCTTCAATGATGCTATCCCGCAGGATATGGGTTTTGTTGAGCGCAATAACCTTGACGACCAGTTCAAGCTTGAAATAAGCAAGCCTGTCGGCAAGAAGGAAATCGGTCAGATAGTCGATACCTGCTACCGCGTGCATCAGGGGCTTATCACCGCTCAGATGCTCGACAGAATCAAGGCGCTGGGCTTCAAGTATTCCACGAGGGGCGCAATTACCGTTTCCGTAAACGATATCATCGTGCCTCCGGAAAAGCCGCAGATGCTCGAGGCTGCCGATAATCAGGTCAATCAGATTGAAAAGATGTTCCGCCGCGGTGTTCTTTCCGAGAATGAGCGCTATGAGCGCGTAATCAAGCTCTGGAATGAAACCACCGACGCCCTTAAGAAGCTCATTCTTCCCGGCTTCGGCAAGTTCAATCCTGTTTACATGATGACCACCTCAGGCGCCCGCGGTTCTATCAGCCAGGTTTCTCAGCTGGCAGGTATGCGCGGACTGATGGCTTCTCCTTCCGGAAAAACCATCGAGCTGCCTATACGCGCAAACTTCCGCGAGGGTCTTTCGGTTCTTGAGTTCTTCCTTTCATCGCACGGCAGCCGCAAGTCGCTGGCTGATACCGCGCTTCGTACCGCTGACTCGGGTTATCTTACCCGCCGCCTTGTAGACGTTGCTCAGGAGGTTATCGTTTGCGAAACCGACTGCTTCGCCAACAGGAACGAGAAGGTTCGCGGCATCGTTGTTTCCGATATCGTCAACGGCAAGCAGGTTATCGAATCCCTTGAAGACAGAGTTATCGGCAGGACTGCTGCCGAGGATATCTGCGATCCCGCAACGGGCGAGGTTATCGTGCATCTTAATGAGAATATCGACCATATAAAGGCAAAGGCTATCGCCAAGGCGGGAGTCAAGCAGGCTATGGTTCGCTCTATCCTCACCTGCCGCAATGAAAAGGGCGTTTGCGCCAAGTGCTACGGCACGAACCTTGCAACCGGCGGAGCCGTTGATATCGGCGAAGCGGTCGGCATCGTTGCTGCTCAGGCTATCGGCGAGCCCGGTACTCAGCTCACGATGCGTACCTTCCATACGGGCGGTATCGCAAGCGCCGAGGATATCACACAGGGTCTTCCGCGTGTTCAGGAGCTGTTCGAGGCGCGCAAGCCTAAGCGTGACGCGACTCTTGCGGAAATCAACGGACGCGTTTCCTTCGTCGAAAGCAAGCGCAAGCGCGAGCTGATTATTACCGATGAGGAAGAGGGCGGACAGACCCGCAGCTATCCTATCACCTACGGCGCTCGCCTCAAGGTTCAGGCTGGGCAGCTGGTGAAGGCGGGCGATGAGCTGACCGAAGGCTCTATCAATCCTCATGACCTGCTGCGCATCCTTGGTCTTAAGGCTGTTCAGGAATATCTGGTCAAGGAAGTCGTATCTGTTTACCGTATGCAGGGCGTTGCGATAACCGATAAGCATATCGAGGTTATCGTCCGCCAGATGCTCCGCAACGTGCGCGTTGAGGATAACGGAGATACCGAGCTTCTGCCCGGCGGTCTTGTCGATATCTTCCGCTTTGATGAGGCGAACGCCAAGACTATTATGGCAGGCGGACGTCCCGCGGTCGGAAAGCGCATTCTGCTTGGTATCACCAAGGCGTCCCTTGCAACGGATAGCTTCCTCTCCGCCGCCTCCTTCCAGGAAACCACCCGCGTCCTCACCGATGCCGCTATCAAGGGCAAGGTTGACCCGCTCGTCGGTCTTAAGGAGAACGTGCTTATCGGTAAGCTGATCCCTGCCGGAACCGGTATGCGCCGCTATCGCGACATAGATATCCACGAGGCTTACTAAGCGATAAACGGACATAGCAGACACAGGCGCGACCATGGTCACAGAATAAACGTAACCATATCATAAACACAGGCGCTGCCGCTTATCGGCAGCGCCTGTATCTATACTGAAAGCCCGACGGGACGCAAGCTGTTCCCGTCGGGCTTTCCTGCTCTGAAATATATGACTGCTTCCTATTCGGCGCTTATTCCGCCGTGTACAGTATGACCAGCGAAGCTCCTGCGTCAAACGCATCCTCCGCCAAGCCGGTGAAGCCCTCCGGAAGGAAGATATACACGAGATTTGGGCAGTCTGCAAAGGCGTGACTGCTTATCTCTTGGCAGTTTATGGGATTACGACGGCTTGCGCGGAAACACCGCGGAAGGCTTCGCTCATTATGTGCTGTGTGCTTGCGGGAAGCGTCAGCGTATTCATATTGGCGGTGCTGAACTCTCTGCCGCAGTACTTGCATACACCGTTTACAAGATGGTGTATGTTGTTTATGCACTCCGGAGGCGCAGAATTGTAATGCCATGTCGCTTTTGTGAGAGGGTAATTTGTGATACCTATTGTAATAGCTTGCGCCTGTATCTTTATTTCGGGATAGTACACATCGGATAATGCGTTGCAGTCCTCAAAGACACTGTAAGAAATCTGTTCCAGTGAAGCGGGTAAGCAAATTGTGGTCATATGAACACATTTGCGGAATGCTTCGTTTCCTATCACCGTTACGCCTTCGGGAATTTGAATGATTTTTAGGTTTCCACAGAGTTCAAATGCACTACGAGGCACTTCCTTGATTCCGGTGGGGAGTACTACATTCTGCAGCTGCTCGCACGAATGGAAAACGCTTGCTCCCAAGGAAGTAACGCTGTTCGGTATCTGAACATTATTAAGCATAAGGCAGCTCATAAAAGCTTCGGATGATATCGTTTTAAGCCCTTCGGGGAAGACTACGCTCGAAAGTGCAATACAATACGAGAACGCATTGCTGCCAATTGTCGTCAGTCCCGTTTGAAATGCAATGCTTGGAAGCGACTTGCAGCTATCAAATGCGCCTGTGCCGATGCTTTTCACGCCCGCAGGCAGCACAACGCTTGTCAAATTCAAGCAGCTGCTGAAGGCGTAATCGCCTACCGTTGTTACGCCGCTTTCTATAACGACG
>CAZUTB010000270.1:0-3675 GCA_964622905.1 uncultured Oscillospiraceae bacterium
GAAAACCGAGCCGAAGCCGCATATCCTTATGTAATCGGTAGTTTGCACAAGCGCCTCCTGAGGCGCGTTCATAAGCTCCGCAATGCTGCCCGCAAGCAGCGGCACAGCAACGGTTGCGGCAAGCGCAACGGCTCCGAACAGGCAGACCGACGCGCCGATAACCGCGCCGCCGTCGCGACCCCGTCCCTCGCCTATCATCTGCCCAAGGAGGATTGTAGCGCCCATAGCGAAGCTGCCGACAAGGTTAGTCAGCGTCATCATAATCTGCGAGCCGGTTGACACCGCCGAAACATCAACCGACGAGGCGAATTTGCCAACGATAAGCAAATCCGCCGCGCCGTACATTGACTGCAAGAACATGGCGAAGAAAACAGGCACCATGAATTTCAAAAGCGGTCCGAGAATCTTTCCCGTGGTAAAATCGTTCTGCCGCTGCATACTATCCCTCCAAGAGCTTGGCTCAAAAAAGACCGAATAAGCAGCGGACGTCTCAGCCCGCCATCTTATCCGGTCTGTCATTTCAGAAACGAATGACTCACCCTCCGATGACCACGCATATTTTAGCAGGCGGCTGGGAGCGTGTCAAGCGAAAACAAAAGCGCAAGTCGCCCGAGCGCCTTCATTGCCTGCCCTCATAAGCCGGTATGAATATGTTTTCCGGCGCATCGCAGACGGCAGCGCGCGGAGCGAGTGCAAGCGCGGATTGCCGAAGGAGGGACGCTATTCCAGAAAGCCCTCTTGCCTCACCGTTTCTCTCGCCGCTCGCCTCCCAGACGGCGCTCGCGCATACAGATGCCTCCGCAAGCCCCAGCTCCTCCGCGAGCCTTTCCGCGCCGTCAAGCAGAATTTTACAAAGTTCACCCTCCGAAAGCGGCGCAAGCAGAGCTTTAAGGCGCGTAAGATCCGCCCTCGTAAGCATGAGCGTTCTCGGCGGGAGCGAGAGCAGGGAAAGCCCGAGCGCACAGGCGAAAACAGGCTCAAACAGGTTGAGAACGCTCGTTTTCCAGTCCCGCTGCCAGCTTTTCAGAAGGCGCAAAGCAGAGACGGAATCAAAGCGGGAAAGGAACGCGCACTCCGCAAAAAGCTCCGAAAGATAATCGGAAATGTAGTCAAGCCCAAGCCGCTCCTCGCTCACGGGAAAGGCGAGCTGATAATCAATTTCGCAGGGAATCTGCGCGGAAAGCAGCGACGGGCTGTATCGCTCAAAAAATGCACCTATCTCCGCAAAGGTTGAAAGCAGGGAATCGCTCGCGGCTTTCGGCAGCGCGCCGCGCATTCTCTCATATGCTTCTTTCAGCGCTAGGGTGTCCGAAGCGAGCCTAAGCTCTGCGGCGGTATACATCTCTGCGGAGGGCATTCTAAGCGCGTCCTGCCTTGAAATTCCCTCCGCTCTCAGCCATCTGTTTACAGTAAAATCCACAGAGCGCAGCAGAACCATAGCTGCTTCCTCGCGAACGGAGGTTGAGCCGCCCGCAGAATAGCGCTCCGTGCAGTACCTCCAAACCTCAAAAATCCGCGCCTGCCATTCCGCGTCCGCCGCGCCGTTTTCCGCCTTAATCCCAGTCGTCTTCGTCATCCTCGTCCCTCTTTTCGCTGTGCAGGAAGTCGCCGAGAGTCATATCGCCCAGCAGTTCCGCCGAGCCGTGCGCGCACTCGTCAAAAACAAAGCGCATTCTCTCCAGCAAATCCTCATCCGGAATCAAATCGTCGCTCTCGTTTTTGAAGTAATAGAAGGACTCCTGAAGCGTGCAGAGCGTTTCGGCAAAGCTGTCTTCGTCGATGTACGGCGAGGACATGAACACCTCGATGAGCCTTGGAAGGATTCCGCCCTTCAGCTCTACGCGCCCCGTATCCCGAAGCGCGCGCTCCCGCGCCTGCAAAAGCGCCTCAACCTCGCCCTCCGTTAGCGAAAGCCCGAATTTCTCCGCCTTCTCGCTCGCCGCGATTATTCCCCTTCGCGTTTCGCTCCCTCCGAGCGATTGAAGCGACAGCTTCACAAAATCGCCTCCTCAAGCAGTTTATATGGTGTAAGGGGAATATACTATCATCCTCCGCGAACTGCAAGACTTGACTTTTCCGCAAATTTGTGGTAATATTGCACCATTGAAGAACAAGAAAATTCCGCGCGGCAAAGCAAACCGCGCTTATTTCAATACAGCTTCCCGAAAAACAGAAATTCGCGCAGGCTCTGCGCACGAAAAGCGATAAACGCATAACTAAAGGGAGTAGAAAAATGGATTACAGCGCAATTCTGGCAGCATTATCCCGTACACCGGAGCTGTACGCGGAAAGCACCTCCGCCTTCTGGGACGACGAGCATATTTCAAAGGGTATGCTTGAGGCGCACCTTTCGCCGAATACCGACGCGGCGTCGCGCAAGCCCGATTTTCTGGACGCCTCCGCAAAATGGCTTCGCTCGCTCTGCGTTAAGGAAAGCCCCGCTCTGCTCGACCTCGGCTGCGGACCTGGGCTTTACGCCGAAAGGCTTACGCGCCTTGGTTTTGCGGTAACGGGCGTTGATATTTCGCGCCGCTCGCTTACCTATGCCGAAGCTAAAGCTAAGGAGAGCGGGCTTTCGATACGCTACCTTTGCTGCGATTACACCCGCCTTGCGTTTGAAGCGGAGTTTGACTTGTGCATTCTCATCTACGACGACTACGGAGTGCTTTCACCCGAAAACCGCAGGAAGGTGCTTGGGAACGCCCGCCGCGCGCTCAGGAAGGGCGGGCTGCTGATTCTGGACGCGTACACACCTGCGCGGCTCAGGGATTACAGCCTGCAAACAGAGGTATATCATTCAGGCGGCGGTTTCTGGACGGACAGGGAATACGCGGAGATTTCGCGCCATTTCATATATCCCGAAACGCGGAATTACTGCGACCAATCCATAATTATCACCGAGGACAAATGCGAGGTCTACAATATATGGAATCAGATTTACACGAGGGAGAGCCTTGCCCGGGAGCTTGAGGGCGCGGGCTTCGGCGGCTTCCGCTTTTTCGGCGATGTAAGGGGCGGCGAATACTCGGACGATAACGAAGACTTTGCGGTAGTTGCGGAAAGAGTATAACGCTCCGCTGACGCTGCGCGTTCGGCGCAAGTGCGCTTCGCTTACTTGCGCCGGTTTTCAGCTTTTACTGTTCGGCTGCGCCTCACGGTCGTAAAAGCTGCAAGGAAGCGTCTTTCAGACGCTCCTCGGGGCGGCAAAGCTGACAACTGTGGAACTTAAAAGAAGGGGCTGCCCGCCCCCTCTTTACATCCTGAGAAATAATGTGTGATATGTTTTGTGGTATAAATAATACTTATTACGCGACCTTATTCTCAAAATAGAAGCGCTCAATTTCGGGTCTGCACTCGACAAAATATTTGTTGAGGAAGGGGTCGAACTGCGTTCCCATGCATTCCTCTATTGTATTGAACGCCGTTTCCGCGTCCATCGGCGCTTTATAGCAGCGCTCGCTGACCAGAGCGTCATAAACGTCCGCAAGCGCCATAATTCTTGCCTCCAGCGGTATCTCCTCGCCGGAAAGCCTGCAGGGATAGCCCTTCCCGTCCATCCGCTCATGGTGATATTTCGCCATATTCTTCGCGATTATCATCAGCCGCTCGTCCTCTATTCCCGTAAGCGCCTGCTCAATAATCCTCGCGCTGTGCTCGGGATGCTTCTTGACAACG
>CAZUTB010000271.1:0-3645 GCA_964622905.1 uncultured Oscillospiraceae bacterium
CTGCTTAACCATGTTGAACGCTTCTTCGAAGATCAATTTTGCTTGATCCCGCTTTGTTGCCGCGCTGTATATCTCCGCGCCCGCTTCGCCGTCCGCAACAAGCATATAAAGCGCGATCCCCGCCAGCATTGTGCTTTTGCCGTTCTTACGGGCGACATAGAACATTGCTTCGCGGTATTGCCGAAGCCCCGTTTCTTTATCGACAAAGCCGAACAGCGCCGATATAAAAGCCTTTTGGAACAATTCGAGAACGACGGGCTTTCCAGCCCATTCTCCCTTTGAGTGCTTGCAGAACCGTTCTATAAACTCAATCGGTCGAAGCGCCCGCTTTTCATTGAAAATATAACGCGCGTCCGTGTCCGGCTGCTCAATCCGGCGCGCCAGCTCTTGATATTGCTTCTTAACCCGCCTCGATACAACGCATTTACCGCTTTCGATCTCCTTCCAATAGTCGATAATGAAATTCAAGCTTTATCCCTGCTTCGTTATGAAGTCCAGCACTTCATTTTTCTTTTTGTCGTCCACCTCGGGCGGCGGCAAGAGATCGACAAGCTGCTTATATAGCAAGCTGTAACGTTGTATCGTTGTATTGTAGGATTTAAGCGCTGGGCTTTCGCGGTCGAATTCCTGCGATCCTTGCTTGAAATGACTTACCGTTCCGCCGCTCTCTATGTTTTCTTGCAGATCGTCGAGAACGCCCGCCATGAAGGTTATGCGCTGAATGAGCTTTTCCGCAATGCTCTTCCGATCTTCCGGAACAAGCCTTAATATCTTTTTCAGTTTTCGCAAGTCCTTCAATCTTTCTTTATCTTCCTGCATTGTCACGGCATATCACCCCATTTCCGCCGCCGCGCTCTTTGTGTTACCCCTCCCCTTATACGCGCGTTCCATAGAGGGGAAAGGAAAGGTATCCCGCCGCCGGTGCTTTACCTCCCTTTACTTTTCATAAGTGGGGGGGATTGAAGCGTTCGAAAGCGATTGATTGTACTTCTCGAACCATTCCGCCGCCAGCCGCTCGGTTAATGCTCTGCTTCTAGCTCTGCTCGGATCGCGCTTTATGCGCCGTATGCACTCTTCAAGCGTCGTATCCATCAATACGACCTTTGCGCGTAATTCGTCGGCAAGCGCCTTCATTTCCCGCGCGTCTGCGATCGTAGTTATTACAAAGGCGCGTTCCCATTTCCCGCGCCGCGCTGCTATGATCTGATACAGTAATTCCCGAACCTCCAGCACAACTGAAAGAATAGGCTTGTTGTATCGGTGAACGCCGCCCGTTTCGCCCATGAGCGCCGCGCTTATGTAATCGAGATCAACAACAAGATCATTGCTTTTCTTATGCGCCGCAACGTATGTAGTCTTACCGCTCGCCGGACTACCGCACACAAGAAACACGTTCGCTTGCTGAACGACGTTGCCAGCTTCATCAAAGGCAATTCCGTTCAACCGCGCCTCCGCGCCGCCGCTCTTAATATCTCCGGTATGTTCCGCCGCATGGCACTTCTCGCATACCGCCTTGAAGTTATCCCAATTAAGCGTTATATCCGGATCGTTCACATTCCACGGCTTTATGTAGGTGATATGGTGGACTACGGAAGCGGCTCCGCCGCAATCCTCACAAATATAATGCTTACTCTGTAAGTACGCTTCGCGCGTCCTGCGCCATTGTTGACTGTCGTAAAACGCTCTTGCGTAGTCCTGCGCCATATCACTTACGCCCCCTTCTTACTCCGCCGCCGCGGTTGTTCCGGCTTTTAATTGCAGCGTCTTTAACAGGCTGTCAATAGTACGCTGTATCTTGTCGCCGTCCGCCCGCTCCGCGTTATACCAAAGGATCAAAAGAAACTTCGTTACGGTATCCGCCAGCGGCTCGGTTGCCTGTTGCTCTGCCGTTATACCTGTGCAAAGCTCTATATAGTCCGGTACTGCCTACATCAACCCTGTTATGATAGCGTCGTTGTCGGTCGTATCCAGCCGTAGAACCTCGCGCGCTTGCTCTAAAGTAACCACGGCAATCCTCCTTTACACATCGTCAACCATAATTCCCGCCGCTTTAAGTGCGGAAAGAATAGCGTTGACCGTTTCGCCGACGCTTCCAGCTTCCGGTTCTGCGATTGCCGCCACGTTTGCGGCCTGCAACACAAGCCCAGCCGCCTCTGCTGTTGCTGCTGCTGGATATGTTGGAACATATAGCTTGCCGTCGCTCTTAATTTTGCCTGGTACGGTTTCACCCGCTCCAGCTTCTGCGGCCTTTACCGCGCCGAAGGTCGTTTCCGTAGCGGCCACAAGCGCCGCCGCGTCTGCAAGCCCTGTAACGGTTGCGCCTTCCTCTACAATCAGCGTGCCGCCGATAACGGTTGTATTTCCGTTGTCGGTCTTATAGTTTTTCCCTGCGTGTGCCATGTTTCCCGCTCCTTTCTTTACTCGGCGGCGTACAACTTCACAAACGCTTCCGCAATGATCGGCTTACAGTCCGCAATAGCCATAGCGCGGTAATCAACTCGCCCGCTCTTAAAGCTGCTTTGTGTCGAAGCCTCCACCATAATGCCCTCGGGAAGGTTATACCCCATATAGTTGAAATTGCCGAAAATAATAACATCGTCAGCGAGATTATCATCAATAACAACTTCAAAGCCAAGCAGCTTTCCGATTTTCTCGCTCTGTGCGTCCTGCACAAAAACAGGGCGGCTATTTCCGTCTAACATTCCGTAAATCTGCTTATACAGCGTGGCGTTATTCATTGCCCATTTTGCGCCGTTTGCATAACCGCGCTTCAACAGGGCGACAGTGTTCACCAGATCGTCAAACACGACATAATCGCAGTTTCCTCCCGTATAAGTGATTGCGTTTTTACCGTTGCCAGAAGTCGCCCATGTAATTCCCGAAATTATGCCCGTTCCCTGCGTTGTACCTTGCCCGTTAACAATCCCATCCGCAATACAGGCCATAACGCAAGCCGCCAGCTCTTCCGAAAGATAGCTTTCAAAAGCCGGAACGCTCATACGCCGCACCGCCGCGCTAATAGAAAATACTTTGAGAATTTCAAACGCGCCGAAGTCAACGTATGCAACGCTCGGTTCTGTGCTGTCAACGTTTGCGCCCTCTGTATTCCATGAAGCCGCTGTTGAAGGCGTTCCAACTGGAATGCGGACCTTCGCCGGAACGTTAAAGCTACGGCAAACACTCATAATTCCACCCATTTTGCGTGCCTTGCTGATAACCTCGTTAAGCGTCTGCGTAGGTATTACGGCGGCAACGTCGCTTGTGGTGCTGTAATTGTCTGTCCGCTGTTCCGCCGTAGCTCGGTTGTAAGCTGCTTCCTCAAAGCTATTCAGCTTGCGCCCCAACATGGTCTTAAAGAACGCGCTTCTATATTCGGCGCTGTTCAGCACGTCGCCTTCGGTCGCGTCATAGCTCGCTCGGCGCTCGAAGGTCATTCCCGCTCCGGTGATCGGATTAAAGCCGCCGCCCAGCGCGTTCGGATTTCCGCTGCGCTGCTGGATATTCTCTTTCGCCTGTGCAAGCCCGCCAAGCTCAATGTTGAGCGCGTCAACGTCGGCGCTTGCGTCGGTTTCGATCGTGCTTTTGATTTCAGCCGCGCGGCGCTCGATTTCCTCGATGCTGGCGGTACGATAAAGGTTGAATGCC
>CAZUTB010000272.1:0-3644 GCA_964622905.1 uncultured Oscillospiraceae bacterium
CTTTCTGGTGAACAAAATTGATCTGCTGATGGACGGCGTCGGCGGCTGCATCGGTCTTCCTGCCTACACTCCCTTCCGCGGCGAGGGAGAGGACCATATCATTGATGATTTTGGAATGTGCGGCTTCGCGCTTGAGCCTGTGCCGTATTTCCCTAAAAATGCGCCTGTAATCCTCGTTCCCGAATCTGCGGTATACGATTCGCAGATTGTAGAAAAGCTGAAGGTCTACTGCGCAGAGGGCGGAAAGGCGTTTATTACCGTCGGCTTCCTCCGCGCCGCACGGGAGAAGGGCTATGACGTTTCCGCGCTTACCGCCGCGCGGGTTTCAAGCCGCACGATGAACGCGGAGCGCTACGGGCTGCAAAACTATTCCTGCGGCTTTAAGGAGCATATCCCTGCGGGCGAGCCTGTTTCCTTCCCGATTATCGAGATACGCAATAATGCGGACTGGAACGAGATGGTCGTAGAAAACGGCGCTCACAACGCTCCGATATACATTCGCTCCCTTTACGGAAAGGGCGAGCTGAGAATTATCGACATCCCCGAGGATTTCGCTCAGCTGCGCCGCCTGCCCAAGGAGGTGCTTACAGCGTGGCGCAAGGCTATGTCGGAGGCGCTTCCGGTTTATCTTGAGTGCGCAGCCGAAAATATGCTTTTTGTTTATGATAACGACGCCTTTATCATCCTTCGCCACGAGGGACTCCCGAGGGGCATGGCGTACGCGCATATAAAAGGAAGCGCAAGGGCGCTTCTAGGCAGAGCGCTTCGCGGCGAAAGAAAAATTGAGCCGCTTTATGAAAGGGACGGAGAAACCGTTTTTGAGCTTATGCTGGAGGCGGGCGACATTCACCGATTTGCGATAGAAAGGTGATTGCGCAGTAAAGCCGAAAAAGTGAAAAAGAGCGCCCGCAAAGCCGCGCGGGAACAAAATTTGCGTTTGTATCGTCTGCATACTGTGTGTTATAATGAGATGTTCTGTTGTGTCGATTTATGCGTTAAAACCGGCGCACAAAACGGAAAGGTGGCTGAGCGAACAATATGCAGACGAATACCCCGATGCCGCGTCAAAGCCGTCGCCGTCAGGTGAAAAGCGGACACAAGAAGCGCGGAACGGTGCTGCTGATGCTCGCGCTGGGCGCGGCGCTCGCGGTGTTTATACTTATCGGCATATCCTTGGGCGGCAAAACCGGACTATCGGGCGGAGTTACCGCAGGTCTTGAGGTTGCCGAAACGGAGACCGACGTAGACAACGCCTATCAGGGGCTTCGCATCAGCGAGGCTATGAGCAGCAATAAAACCTCCTACGCGGATGAAAACGGCGCGTTCGGAGATTGGATAGAAATATGGAACGATACGGGTCACGACGTTAATCTTGCAAACGTCGGCGTTTCCGACCGCTCTACGTCAATCCGCTTCCTTTTCCCGAGCATAACGCTCAAGGCGGACGGCAGAGTTGTCGTTTTCTGCGATGACACGAATGTTACCGATGTAACCAAGGCGTTCCACGCAAAGTTCAAGATTTCTTCTCTCGGCGAGGATATTTATCTGTTCGCGCCGTCCGGAAACGTTATTGACCATATGACCGTGCCTATACTCGCTTCCGATACCGTCTATACTCTTCGTGCCGACGGAAGCTACGCGGAGTCCGAGCAGTTTACCCCTAACTATCCGAATACCGAGGAGGGCTACGCGGCGTTCCGTGCGGCTTACGCGGTTCAGACCGGCGTTCTCGTAATAAACGAGGTTATGGCGGACGGCAAAACCCTGCTTGCGGATGAGGACGGCGAGTACAGCGACTGGGTTGAAATCTATAACAGCGGCGACGAGGTTATCGACCTTAGCCGCTACGCCTTAAGCGATGATGAAACCAAGCCGCTCAAGTGGCGCTTCCCTGCGGGCGCGTCAATAGGGCCGAGGGGCTACTATCTCGTGTTCTGCTCCGGAAAGGACAGGGCGGTTGAAACCGGCGGAATCCCGCATACGAATTTCAGAATCAGCGCCGAAAAGGAAACCATTGTGCTTTCCAACGGACTTGGTCAGATGGTGGACAGGGTTGCGATAGACAATCTGCCTACCGACTGCTCATGGGGAAGAAATAAGAATGGGGAATGGGAGCTGTTCAGGCTCGCGACCCCCGGAATTGCCAATGATGAATACGGGCAGAACAGCGCGGATTACACAATCCGCGCTCAGAACCCCACCGGAGTTATCATTACGGAGGTTATGAGCTGCAACTCATCCTTGCAGCTCTACTCCTCCGGAGACAGCTATGACTGGGTAGAGCTTACCAACACAAGCAGCAATACAGTTGAGCTTTCGGGCTACGGGCTCAGTGACAATATCAAGCGCCCGCGCAAATGGCAGTTCCCTCAAGGAACTACAATTGCGCCGGGCGAATGCATGATTATCTTTCTTGCGGGCGGCACGGAAACCTATATCAGCAACCATCTTAACACAAGCTTCTCTATAAAGAGCGCGGGCGGCGAAACGCTCACTTTTTCCGACCCTACCGGCAAGGTGCTGGACAAGCTGTATATTCCCTATATTCCCGCCGATACGTCCTACGGACGCACTATCGGCGTAAACGGTTTCCGCTTTTATGATGCTTCCACGCCAGGCACCGCGAATACAAGCGGCTATGCGGGCTATTCGGAAGTCCCGACTATCGACGTTTCCGGCGGGCTTTACCGCTCCGCCGTTACAGTTACTATAAGCGCCAAGAATAACGCGCGAATCTACTATACCATTGACGGTTCGATTCCTTCCCCGATGAACGGCGCGCTCTATACAGAGCCGCTTCGCTTCAACAATGTTGTAAGCCTTCGCGCAAGAGCCTATGAGGATGGGCTGCAGCCCTCCAGAGTTGTGACGGAAACCTACTTTGTCGCAACCTATCATACGCTTCCCGTCGTTTCCATAACCGCAGACCCCGACCTGTTGTTCAATGAGGAGTACGGAATCCTAGCCGACGGCAAGGATATTGATAAAACGACTAATATTCCGTGGAAAAATTCGGTATACCGCAAGCAGAAGAACGCGGGAGTCAGGGTCGAGGGCAATGTTGAAATGTATCTTGCCGACGGAACAAAAATGCTCTCTCAGGGCATGGAATTCCGCCTGCTGGGTCAGTACAGCCTTGATATGCCCCAAAAGAGCATGAAGATTATCGCCAAAGCGAAATACGGCTCTAAGTACTTTAACGCCAAGCTATTTGACGATAGGGAGTATACCGAGTATAAGTCCTTCGTTCTGCGCAACAGCGGAAACGACAGCCTCTGGACTCGCGTTCAGGACGGCGTTCAGAGCAGGCTTATCGACCAGATTGAGGATACTACGGTAATTCATCAGGCGTGGCGTCCCGTTATTGTCTACCTTAACGGCGAGTACTACGGCGAGTATAACCTGCGCGAGTGCGTAAGCCGCTACTTTGTGGCTCAGCATGAGGGTCTGTCCCTTGAGGAAGCCGATAATATGACCATCCTTGAAGCCAACTGGAAGGTCAACTACGGCGACAACACAGAGTATAAGGAAATGATTGCGGAAATCAAGAAGCTTGATCCCGCAAACAAGCCGGAGGATTTGCAGTACATCCTCGACCGCGTCGATGTCGATAACTATTTCGATTACATCATCTTTGAAATGTT
>CAZUTB010000273.1:0-3630 GCA_964622905.1 uncultured Oscillospiraceae bacterium
GTCAAGGTCGCTGATGACAACATAGCCCCTGCTTTTTAAGGTGTCCTGCCCGACTACGGAGAGCGTCACGATTTCACAGGTCTTTACGCGGGTAAGGGTAGCGTCCTGCGAGATAAGCACGGACCAGATTATAACGGCAACAAACAGCGAGCAGACCTTCCACTGCCAGTTGTGCTTAAGCGCTTTGCCAAGCAGCCTCAGCGCTTCTTTGACGTCAAGCTTTTCGCGCTGCCCCTCGCTCTTACTCTGCGCCTGCTTCGCCGCTTTTTTTCTTGCGGAGGCGGAGCTGTGCGCCTTTTGATTCTTCTTGTTTTTATTGAAAACGGTACTCATTTGCTCTTCCTCCTTCCGTGAGTTTTCTCAAACACGGTTTGAAGGAAGCTTTCGTTCTTTTTAACGTAGATGGTGCTGAGTATGTCCTCAATCCCCGTTCCGTCAAGCCCTCTGTAAAGCTTTCCGTCCTTGGCGTAGGAGATTGTTCCGGTTTCCTCTGAGACCACAAGGATTATCGCGTCGCTGTTCTCGCTCATTCCTATTGCGGCGCGGTGGCGCGTTCCAAGCTCAAGGTTAAGCCCCTTATTATCGGTAAGCGTGAGCAGGCAGGCGGCGGCGACGACTCTGTTGCCGCGCACAATAACAGCGCCGTCATGCAGGGGAGTATTAGGCTCAAATATGTTCTCAAGCAGCGGGCAGCTTACATATGCGTCTATTGGCGTTCCTGAATCAATGATTTCCTTTATATGCAGCTGCTGCTCAAACACTATAAGCGCTCCCACATGGCGCTTTGAAAGGTTGAGCAGGCACTGACGGATTTCGGAGATTACCCTCGTTGAGTCGAGCAGGCTCTCCTGCCCCGTGATTCCCGTAATATGCCCGCGCCCTATCTGCTCAAGCGCGCGCCGCAGCTCCGGCTGGAACAATATAACAAGCACGACCGCTCCGTTATTGACAACGTTGCGCAGCACCCAGTTGAGCGCGGTAAGCCCCAGCAAATCGCTTATCCAGCTTGCGAGCAGGAGGATTACAAGCCCCTTTAGGACCTGCGAGGCGCGCGTTTCGCGCGTCAGCATAAGCAGGCTGTATATAAGGAAGGCGACAATCAGAATATCAATTATATCCGTTATCTTCGGACGGTTCAGAATATTCCACAGGATGGAAGAAGCCTGCTCCCATATAGTATTCAAGCTTGGGAACCTCCGCTCTTCAAAATTCGCAGGAAAAATTATGCCGAAATTACATACCGCATAAGAAAAGGAAACCTCTCCATTTAGAGTATACAACATCTCGCCGAATATGGCAAAGCCGAATGCGCAAAAACACAGTCAAAATGCGCGCTTCGGGCGGCGGTTTTCGGAAGATTTTCAGGCGGCGCTGAGCCCGCCATAGTATAGAACGCTCTTCTCCCTTGTATTAGTCCGCAGTTTTTGAAGACATTTCATTTTTCGATGTTGATTTCCGTCACGCGCTCATTCTCAATTTTCGCAAGGCAGTTTCCGAAAAGCGTTGCGGCTTCATCGCCCTTGACTTGCAGGAAATACTCGGAATAGAGATACCCATCCAAGAAACGCGCCGAATAGACGTTAAAGCCCGCAAGCTCAAAGCTCCCCGTCATTTCGGGCTTTTTTGCGGTCATCCGCGCGATTATTGCGCGCGGTTCAGCCGCAGCCTTCCGCTCAGGGGTTCGGGCGAGAAGGAATAGCGGAAAACTCCGTCCGACTCGTTCGGGAAGCGCGCTTCCCGTTTGTCCATCTGATACGCGTGGAACATCTCGTGCGCAAGCTTGGAAGCCAGCACATCAAGGTCAGTTTCCTCGGAAAGCATCCATATGGCTATGTTTTCACCGCGAAAGCATATGGTGGTGTTGGCTAGGAACTCGTCCGTTTTCTCAAGCCTTTCGCCGCGAAATATAACCTCGCTGTCGTTATACAGCGCGAATTCTGCGCGCTCAAAGCCCTCCCAGAGCGCGGAAAAGTCTATGCTGTTAAGGCGCTTTTCGGTTTCCCTGTAAGCCGTCATCAAATCCATATTTCCACCTCCCGCAGCAGCTTCATTATAGCAAAGCGCAGAGGTAAAGCGCAACGGAGCAAAGCATACCTTAACAAATCATTCACAGTGCATTAACAGAGGAAGGGGTTTTGCTGACAAAAAACGCCGACAGGAGCTATAAGAAATCTGCGCAGAAAACGCGGAGCTAAAATTTCTGCAAAAATACGTTGTCAGAGCAGTTTTTCTGCTTGACAAACTCGGGTGTAATATGTATACTAATCTGCGTTGCGACACTATCGCAGCAAGTCGCGACCGTGGCGGAATTGGCATACGCGCACGTTTGAGGGGCGTGTCCGCAAGGGTATGGGTTCAAGTCCCATCGGTCGCACCACAATTCAACCCACCAGTTGATGGAATGAGAGTCGTCATGAAAATGACGGCTCTCATTCTATGTGTGGGCAAAACAGCGGCATTATCAAGGAATTGGGCGATGAAAATGTTATTCCGGCGCTGGAATCGCGCCGCCGGGAAAAATCCATCTTGTGCCAGTCATCAGGCAACGGCGTATCAAGGTAATCGGCGGTAAGCCCTTTACGCGCGTCGAATTCCAGTGCGGCGCGCTTCCCGAGCTTCGCCGTGTTTTTTCCTCTGCGGTGAAGAACAAATTCCTTCACTAAAATTTCATCTTTAACGGTTGACGGCGTTTGGAGATTGGTCTATACTGGATGTGGCTTGATGTGAGACCGGTCGTATAGGTATTGCTTCGCCTCTCATCAGATCCCACGGAGCCGGGGACAGGTTCCAATTTCTGTTAACTAATTTTTACAAAGGAGCGAAAAATTCATGAAAAAGGTTCTGCCAGTTATCCTCGCTGTACTCTTGGTATTCACATCTGTGCCTTGTTTAAGCGAACAGGTGAATAATAAGGTTACCATAGGAATTAACGGTACAATAGACGGCTTTGACCCGATCAAGATTGCCACAGCAGAGGCGCAGTATATGGCAGGCAACATTTATGAGCCGCTGATTCGGCCAGATGCCTCCGGTAAGCTTACGGTCGGCACTGGACTTGCCGAAACAATGGATATCAATGATAATCACACAGAGTTTACCTTCCATCTCAGACAAAACGCGAAATGGTCAAACGGGGATTCTGTGACGGCGAATGACTTTGTTTATGCTGCCAGCCGTTTCCTTAATCCGGCCAATGCGGCTCCCGCAGCGCAACAGCTTCTCACCATAAAGAATGCCTATGCAGTCTATCTCGGACAGGCAGATATTTCAGCCCTCGGAGTTCAGGCAATAGACGATTATACGCTTGTTCTGACTTTTGAGACCCCTGTCGTAAATATTGAAGAACTTACCTATCAAATCGTGTTCCTCCCCCAAAATCAAAAATTCATCGAAGCATGCGGCGACAGCTTCGCCTCCTCTGCTGACAAATGCATTTCATGCGGTCCGTTTGTCCTCAGTGAACTGAGCGGCGTCGAAAGAGCTGTTTTCGTCAAAAATGCCGACTATTGGGATGCGAGCAATGTAGCGCTTGAAGCTGTCACTTACCAGTCCGTTCCCAATTCCGCTACGCGCATTAATATGTTTGCAACAGGCGAACTGGATATTATCCGCGGTGATACTTCTGTTTCA
>CAZUTB010000274.1:0-3621 GCA_964622905.1 uncultured Oscillospiraceae bacterium
TGACTTGCCCGCCTTGTCGATGGTGCGTACATAATACACGCCCGGCGAACGGACAAGCTGGCTGACTATGACGCGCTCCGCGCCATTGATGATAAAGGTTCCGTTGTCTGTCATGAGCGGGAAATCGCCCATGAATACTTCGGATTCCTTAATTTCTCCGGTTTCACGGTTCTTCAGGCGAACAAATACCTTCAAAGGCGCCGAATATGTCATATCGCGCTCTTTGCAGCGGTCCACAGAGTTCTTCGGGGCCTCGTCAAGCGAATAGTCCACAAACTCTAGCACCAGATTTTCGCTGAAGTCGGTGATGGGACTGACATCGTTGAGCACCTCGCGCAGGTCCTCGTCAAGAAAGCGTTTATATGAATTCTTCTGCACCTCGATAAGGTCGGGCATTTCCAAGACCTCATCAATGCGTGAAAAGCTCATGCGCTTGCGCAGCTTACCCATCTGCACCTCATGCACCATAAATGCTATCACCCCTTATGTTGCTTGGCGTCAGAGCGCTTATACCCTTGCCCTGCCCCTTGTATTTCGCCCATCTTCACAAAATAACCATTGCCTTTTGGGGCTGTTTCGTGTAGAATACGGGAAACACGGTGCATTCGTTCGGCATTGTAACGCTACTAATGCAATTATCAATATTAGCACTTGTCAATACCTTTGTCAAGCAAAACCCATAATAATTATGCAAAAGTAATCTGAAAGCAAATATAGAAGCAAAAACGCAGAAAAAGCTTGCCTGAAGCAGCCATCCCGACTGCTAAAGCAAGCTAACATTTTGCTCTAAAATTATAAGCAACCGCGGTTCGGGTTCATAAACAATTATCATGTACCGCCCATAAATATAGTGATTATCATACACCACCATATAGTATAGCAGCTCTTTTTCAGGAGGTAGTATGAAGGAGGATCTCCATCATTGTAATCCGCAGGTGTGGCTCCGCCGCACCGAGGAGCGACCGGAGGTCGTTTCCTTACACCATTTTACGACCGTGAGGCGAATGCCGAACAGTAAAATGGTGCAGACCGGAGCAAATAAGCAAAGCGCATTTGCTCCGAAAGCGAAGCGAAAGCGCAGCGCAGCGCTATCGCAGCGTCATTCTTCTGGTTTTTTTGCGCGATGATTGGCTGCTTTCCTCTATATCCACCTGACTTCGGTTGTTGACAACGTTAAGCACAAGCCCGATTCCCGCCATATTCGTCATGTAGTTGGAGCCTCCGTAGCTGACGAACGGCAGCGGTATTCCTGTAATAGGAAGCAAGCCGATGTTCATTCCGACGTTTTCCATAACATGGAACAGAAGTATGCTCGCGACTCCGATAATTATGAGCTGACCGAATTTATCCGGAGTATAGCGCGAAAGATAAACAAGGCGGATGATTATAAGAAGATACATGAGTATAAGCCCCGCAGAGCCGACAAAGCCGAACGCCTCGCCGATGCTGGAGAAAATAAAGTCCGTCCAGTCCTCGGGAACGAAGTCCAGCTGGCTGTAAGAGCCTTCAATGAACTGCCCTATTCCGAAAAGACCGCCCGCGCCGATTGCGCGCTTTGCGTTGGTCTGCTGATACGCCGAATCCAGCTCGCCCGTTGACGGGTCAAGGAAGGAGAGGATTCGCTGAACGCGGTAGCTGTCAGAGCCGGAAAGGCTTGCCGCAAGGAACAGCAAGCCAGCAAGCAGCGCCGCCGCAAGGACAATACCGACGATAACCTTCCAATCAACTCCCGCAAACCACAGCATGACAAAGAACATGAACACGAAAACGAGGAAGGTTCCGACGTCCGGCTGCATTATGATTAGCACGGCAGGAACAGCGAAGAACAGAATCAATTTCCAAAAGGAGCGCATATTGCCCATCGGCTTTTCATTGCTCGAAAGCAGCTTTGCGAACGTAACAATCATTGCAACCTTTGCGACCTCGGAGGGCTGGAACGAGCGGCCAGCGCCGACTCGGAACCACGCGCTAATACCGTTTATCTGCTTTGTTCCAAGAACAACCGCAAGCACCGGAATTGTGAAGAAGTAGATCGCCATAGCGTTGCGCTTGAGGAAATGATACGGTATTGATTTAGTTATAATAACAAGCACGATAGGCGAAGCCAGCACAAACACAGCCTGCCACATACTGTTTGTGGAGCTGATGATATAGTTGAGCAGGGTGCTTTCCATATCTGTGTCGGGCGAATAAGTAGCTATTGCTATCGCATATATTCCGAAAATTGATACCGCGTAAACCATCGCTATCAGTATCCAGTCAATATGCTTCCTGCTTCGCCTGTCAAGCGCTGTTGCGGACATTAATAACCTCCATAAAAGTCAGCCTTCGCCGCTTTAGTCATCCTCAATTCCGAAAAGGCGGAAAAGGAAGCGTATAAACGCGTTGCGGCGTTTTTTCGGCGCATACTCAGCCGGAAGGGTTGTGGTCGGCGCGTCACTTTCCGAATAAGATGAAGCGCTTTCGGCAGGGCGCTCAAGCGGATGCCCCGGCGCATACTTCGATTCCTCGCAGGAGGCGCTTCCGACGCAATAGTTCTCCCGAGCCGCAGGCATTTCCTGCTGAGAAGCGTTAAGCGGAATTGCCGCAACCGCTTCTCCCGTAATTGTTCCGGCGTTTATATAGCCTTGCTCAAAATCGGTAAGCTCCGCGGCTTTTACCGCCTCCGCGCCATCCTTTTCCTCAGGCAGCTCAAGAGGCTGCGGCAGAATAACCGTAACCGCGCCCGTCTGCGGATAGCAGGCTGCGCCGGATATAGGATACGCGCTGAGCAATCCGCCGGTCAGAGCAAGCGCAGAAACGCGGACTGCGGCAAAGGCGGTAAGAATATTGAGGCGTCTGAGCGGCAGGCACAGTGGATAATCCTCCGTGTTCTGTACGTTGACAGCATCAGTTTCTTCGCCGTCTGTAAGCGAAAGCGCCTTTTCATTTTCGGGAGTAAAGGGAATTAGCACAGGCTTCGGCTTTTCCAGAATAGTATAGGCGGGATAGCCCTCGCCGCCAATGACAGCGAGCGCCCTTGCCTCGCCTTCGCCATTCAGAAGAAGCGCAGACTTTCTTTCCGCAATGAACGGAACGAGCGTGGGCTTCGGCTTTACATAAATTGCGTATGCCGAATAGCCCTCGCCTGCGGTAACGGAAAGCGCACTTTCGGTTTTGAGCCCGCCAAGATTAAGCGCGGGCTTCATTTCAGGAGCGAAGGGAACAAGCACGGGCTTCGGCTTTTCATAAACCGTATACTCGGGATATCCCTCGCCTAGCGTTATCTCAAGTGCCTTCTCCGTTTCAAGCTTTATAAGCGAAAGCGCACGCTTCCTTTCGGGGATGAACGGAATGAAAACGGGCTTCGGCTTTACATATATTTCGTATTTCGGATAATTATCGCCGTTAACAACGGCAAGCGCTCTGACGGTTTCCAGCCCGCCGAGCATAAGCGCGGTGCGCCTTTCCGCGATAAAGGGAATCAGCTTCGGCTCGGGAGGCGCGGAGGGCGTTTCTTCGAATACCTGCGTTTCCTCTGCGATTTCGGAGCTTATCTCGGTCTTTTCAGCAATAACAGGCTCGTAAGCCGCTTCGATTTCGGTTTCGCGGTCGATCTGATGCGCAAGGACCTCGGCCTCG
>CAZUTB010000275.1:0-3618 GCA_964622905.1 uncultured Oscillospiraceae bacterium
CACCGTAACCGGCGAAATGGAAGCTATTGTTCATACGAATATGCTGCCCTACGCCTGCATCGGCGTTGCCTGCGCGGGTCTTGTGTACCTTGTGCTTGCGGGTCTGTTCAAGGCTTTCGGCGCAAGCAAGGTTATGCGCTACTTCCCGCCCATCGTAACCGGACCTATCATCATCTGCATCGGTCTTATTCTTGCCAACTCTGCTATCAACAACTGCCAGAGCAACTGGTGGATTGCGCTGCTTGCCATCGCGGTTGTTATCGTTCTTAACATCTGGGGCAAGGGAATGCTCAAGATTGTCCCCATCCTGATGGGCGTGCTGGTTTCTTATGTTGCCGCCGCAATATTCGGGCTTGTGGACTTCTCCAAGGTCGGCGAAGCCGCATGGTTCGGACTGCCCTTCAACTGGGGCGATACCGTATTCGGCTTGTTCGGCGGCGCAGAAAGCGTCATCTACAAGGGCGAGGAGATTTCACGCGGAAGCATGATTATCACCTCCATCATCACCATTATGCCTATTGCGCTTGCTACCATCATTGAGCATATCGGCGATGTATGCGCCATAAGCTCCACCACCGAAAAGAACTTCATCGAAGACCCCGGTCTGCACCGCACCCTTATGGGCGATGGTCTTGCGACCACTCTTGCCTCCCTGTTCGGCGCTCCCGCGAATACCACCTACGGCGAGAATACCGGCGTTCTTGCGCTTACCAAGGTCTATGACCCCCGCGTAATCCGCATCGCCGCCGTGTTCGCCATCATCTTCTCCTTCTGCCCCAAGTTCGCCGCGCTTATCAGCTCAATGCCTGCCGCGACAATCGGCGGCGTTTCACTGATACTCTACGGAATGATTTCCGCGGTCGGCGTCCGCAACCTTGTTGAGAATCAGGTCAACTTCGCCAAGTCCCGCAATGTTCTCATCTGCGCCGTTATCATGGGTCTTGCTCTGGGCATCAACTTCTCCAACGCCGGAGCGATTGCCTTCAATATCGGCAGCATCACCATCAGCCTCTCCGGTCTTGCGGTAGCCGCCATCGTCGGAATTGCCTTAAACGCGATTCTGCCCGGCAAGGATTACACCTTCGGCGTAAATCCCGAGGGCGACAAGGCTGTCAACTTCAAGGTCTGATGACTTAAGCCTCTGAGGGTACCCCGCAGAGTCGGCATCCGTCAGAGAAAACTATTATTATGTTCTATTCGGGAGCGTCCGCTTTGGCAGACACTCCCGAAACTGTCGCTTCGCTCTCGGAGCAAGTGCGCTTGGGCTTACTTGCTCCGGTTTGCATCATTTCCTTGCTCGGCTGCGCCTCGCGGGCAGGAAATGATATCGGAAGCGGCATTTCAGCCGCTCCTCGGGGCGGCAGAGCCACCCCTGCGGATTTCAAATGAAGGGGCTGTGCCCCTTCATTGCTTCCCCAAAGCATATTGTTGGTTTTTAGTTGGATAAAGCGTGGCGCTGATAAGGCGTCACGCTTCTTTTGTTGCTTGATTTCTATTGTTGATTTTGCTTTCTGTTTATCGCTCTATACTTATTCCTTAATCCCCAACGCCCCTGCAAGCGCCGCAATAACGTCCTCATTCTGCTTCTGCCTGTTGGCTGCATCAACTTCGACAACAACGCTTTCGGCGGGCAGAAGCGGGAGCAGCTTCAATTCCTCGGCTTGCCTCAGCCTGAAATACTCAAGCATTCCGTCAAGACCGGAAAGCCCATGCGCTTTGCCGTAAGGCGAGCTTTCGACATATCGGATAACGTGCTTTTCCCATACCCTTTCGCCCCGTTCATTTACCCGCTCCGCCGCTGCCGCCATAATGGACGCGTCGGAATCCGGCTTCAAATAGATAATAAGCGGGTTAAGGCGCTTTACCCTAAGGAGAATATCGGATAAATACTCGCGAACCTCATCCGGCGTTTTTTGATAGAACAGCGTAAGCTCGTTAAAAGCGTTCTGCAGAAGCGCGCACTCAAAGAGGCTCACGCCCTCCGCTTTTTCGGCAAACTCCGAATAGCGCGCCCTGTGAACGCTTATATAGGTGTTTTCGTCGGCGCGTCCATCGTAGATTTCATAGTCCTCAAGCTCATTAAACAGAGCTTCGGGCAGATTCGGAATTGCGGCATAGCCAAGGATGAGCTTGTCACGCCAAGGCGTTGCGGCAGCAATAAGAGCAGACGCGCAAAGCGGGTTGGCAGCGCATATTCTATCAAGCTCTCCCTTAGTGAGAAGCGCGTTCCACGCCATATCCGCGGGATTTGGCTCGCTTTCCGTATACAGGCTCAGCTTGTCTGCTTTTCCGCGCAAAAACGCGGCGATATTTCGCGCCGCGGTGGTTTTTCCCGACCCGGGAATGCCCTCAATCAATATAAGCCTGTCCATATTACACCTGCGTAAAGTTTCTGGCTCTGCCGTCGCTGAGATACTTGAAGAGCTTGCCCATGTTCTCAAGCACCATTCCGGTGCCCATAACAGTAGCGGAGGCGGGGTCCTCGGCAACCTTACAGGGAATCTTCAAGGTGTCCGCGATAGCCTCCTCAAGCCCGAAAAGCAGCGAGCCCGCGCCGGTAAGGGTTATTCCGTCCTCAAATATATCGGAGGCAAGCTCGGCAGGGGTATGCTCCAGAACCGCGTGAATGCTCTCTATGAGCTGCGAAACCGGCTCCTCAAGCGCCTCCTGAACATCCTCACTGGTTATGCGCATGGTTTTCGGAAGCCCGTAGACCAAATGCCTTCCCGTAACCTCCATATAGAGCGTTTCGGGGCGCGGAACCGCCGCGCCGATATGAATTTTCAGCTCCTCCGCCGTGCGCTCGCCGATAAGCAGATTATGCTTTAGGCGCAGATGGCGGATAATTGCGTCGTCAAAATAGTAGCCGCCGTTCTTGACAGAGCTGCCGACGATAACATGACCCATCGAGATTACGGAGATATCCGTAACTCCGCCGCCGATATCGCAGATAAGCGAGCCGTAAACGCCCTCGATGTCAAGCCCCGCGCCAAGCGCGCTCGCAAGCGGCTTGTCAAGCAGGCGGGTTGAGCGGACGGAGGCGTCCATAAGGCTTGTAATAAGGCTTCTGCGCTCCATTTCCGTTGCTCCGGCGGGAAGGCTCATAATACAGGCGGGCTTTCCGAACATACGCTTGCCGACCACATTGCGCACGAAATAATGCAGCATCTTTTCAGTGCTGCGGAAATCGGTTATCGTTCCGTCCTTAAGCGGATAAATGATAGCCATATTTCGCGGTGTGCGCCCAATCATTCGGTACGCCTCGCTCCCGATAGCCATAACCGTATTAGTGTCAACGTCAACAGCCATAACGGAAGGCTCGCGAAGCACAATACCCTTCCCCTTCATGTAGATAAGGGTATTCGCCGTGCCTAAATCAATGCCGATATCATCGTTAGCCGCCATTCTATCTCCCCCGTTTGCGCAAAACAACGTGGAATCAGCACCCGATTCTCCACATTACACGCCTAATTTCGCATATGCAATCCTGTATTACTTCTCCGTAACGTTCACATTTCCTGCTTTTTTCCTTTAGCGGAGCTGTATTTCTCGCGAGTAGCCTGTCCGCCGCGAATGTGGCGAACGCTTTTATGGTAAAGCAGAACCTCGCGAACCTCG
>CAZUTB010000276.1:0-3616 GCA_964622905.1 uncultured Oscillospiraceae bacterium
CACGGGCAGAAAATGATGCAAGGAAGCGGGATAAATCCCGCTCCTCGGGGCGGCAAAGCTGCCCAAAGCGGATTTCAATGAAGGAGAGGACTCCTTCATACTTCCTCCTGAAAATATGTGTGATAGGTTCTAGAGGATTGCAGCGAGGCGGTGTAACCCTGCGGATATAAAAAGAAGGGGCGGTGCGCCCCTCCTTTACTTCGCTCTAAAATTAGTTTGATTTATTGGCGGGTCAGATAGGCAATTCAAAACTTATATCATCTTATCTCTATTAATATGGTACATAAGCACGGAGGCGGCGACGCCCGCGTTTAAGGATTCCGCGCCGCCGAGCATTGGTATCTTTATCTTCTCATCCGCTATTGCGCTGACCTCGGGAGATACGCCCGCGCTTTCGTTTCCTATAACAAGGCAGAGCTTTTCCTCAAAAGAGGCGAAGGAGTACATATTCTTTCCCGAAAGCTCGGAGCTTATAACGGGAACACCCGCCTCGCGAATAGCTGAAAGCTCCGAAACGAAATCCTCGGGAATATATACGGAAACGCGGAACACGCTGCCCATAGCCGCGCGCAGAACCTTATAGGAGAACGGGTCGGCGCAGCCGCGACGCAGAACAACGCCCGAAAAGCCTGCCGCGTCCGCGCTGCGGATTATTGTTCCCACATTCCCGGGATCCTGAACCCTGTCAAGCGCCGCAAGCCTTCCCGACGGCTTTATTTTTCCGCGCACGGCAAATGAATCCGCCGCCGCAAGCACCCCCTGCGGGTTCTTCTGCTCGCAGAGCGTTTCCATAACGGAGTCGGCTACAACAGTCGCCTCCGCGCCCTGAAGCACAGCGGAATCAAGGATTGCGGAATACTCGCTCTTTCCGCTTTCCGTAACGATAATGCGGCGAATGCGAGTTCTGTCGGAGGTGAGCGCCTCAAGGCAAAGCTTTTCGCCCGGGAGCAGGAGCATTCCCTTTTCCGTCCGTCCCTTTTGAGTAAGAAGCTCCTTAAGCTCCGTTACGAGCGGGTTTCTGCTGCTGGTTATAACATCCATTTTAGCGCCGCTCCCCCTTTTTCTTGACAATATACGCGAAACGATGATATTATAAGCCATTCTACCCGCCGCGCGCAAGCGCAAAGCCCGCGCGGACGCAAGAGGATGATTAAATGCCTGTACGAATTCCCGATACCCTGCCCGCAGCAAAGACGCTTGCGGAGGAAAACATCTTTGTAATGACCCAAAAGCGCTCTATTGAGCAGGAGATAAGGCCGCTGAGAATAGCGGTTCTTAACCTTATGCCCACAAAGATTGCAACCGAAACGCAGCTCCTTCGCCTTTTGGGAAACACCTCGCTGCAAGTAGACCCTGTTCTCCTCCACACCGCTAGCTACGAGAGCCAGAACATTGACCCGCAGCACCTTAACGAGTTCTACCGCACCTTTGACGAGATTAAGGACGAGCGGTTTGACGGGCTTATTATTACCGGCGCTCCGGTTGAAATGCTCTCCTTCGAGGAGGTTACTTACTGGAACGAGCTGGTACGAATTATGAAATGGGCGGAGAACCATGTTTTCTCCACCATGTACATCTGCTGGGCGGCGCAGGCGGGGCTTTACTACCATTACAACATACAAAAGCACGCTCTCAAGGCGAAACGCTTCGGCGTATTCAAAAATCATGTGCTTAACAGCCGCTCAAGGCTTATGCGCGGCTTGGACGACGAGTTCAACGTTCCCCACAGCCGACATACCGAAATCTACGCGGAGGACGTTCTCAAGCACGATGAGCTGGAGCTGCTTGCGGTGAGCGAGGAAGCGGGACCCAGCGTTATAGCCAGCCGCGACGGGCGGCAGGTGTTCCTGATGGGACACAGCGAGTACGACCAGATGACGCTTGCAAACGAGTACTTCCGCGACGTGAACAAGGGTCTGCCGATAGACAAGCCGAAGCACTATTTCCCGAACGACGACACGAGCGCGATGCCAAGGGTTACATGGCGGAGCGCCGCTAACCTGCTGTTCGGAAACTGGCTCAACTACTACGTTTATCAGGAAACTCCGTATGACCTTAACGTGCTTACCTCCATTGAGAGAAAGAAATAACGAAAGATATACAAACAAGCCTTTGCGGACGCGCTCACCTTGAGGCTTTCGTAAAGGATTCTTTTATTTTGGCAAAGCGCGAACCGTTTCTCTTTCAATTAGGACGTTTGAGTGTTATTATGAGCCTAGAACAAAATAGGCTGCTGCCGCTAACGTATAAATGAGGTGCTTTGATGGATACGGGATTTATAAAGGAGCTTTCGGAGAAAATAACAAACGGAGTTTCGCGGGTTATAGTCGGCAAGGAATACGAAACGAAGCTTGTGCTTACAGCCCTTATTGCAAAGGGGCACATTCTGCTTGAGGACGTTCCCGGGACGGGTAAAACCGTGCTGGCGAAATGCATTGCGCGGCTATGCGGCTGCGGCTTTTCAAGAATTCAATGCACGCCCGATTTGCTGCCCTCCGATATAACCGGAGTGAGCGTATACAATCCAAAAACTGCGGATTTCACCTTTCACTCAGGGCCTGTGTTCACACATATTCTGCTTGCAGACGAGCTTAACCGCGCAACGCCGAGAACGCAGGCGGCTCTGCTTGAGTGCATGGAGGAAAAGCAGGTGACGGAGGGCGGCGAATCCAGAGCGCTCCCCGAGCCTTTCCTCGTAATCGCGACGCAGAATCCCATTGAGATTGCCGGAACCTTTCCCCTGCCCGAGGCTCAGCTTGACCGCTTCCTTATGCGCATTCGACTTGGCTATCCGGACACCGAAGGCTCGAAGGAGGCTTTACGGCGCTTTATGTCCGCAGAGCCGCTTGACACGCTTGAGCCGATAACAAACGCAAGCGAGCTTATTACAGCACAGAGGATGGTAAAAGAGGTTGCGGTTTCGGAGCTTGTGCGCGGATATATGGTAGAAATTGCCGAGAAAACGAGGGAGGACGCGGATTTGCGCCTCGGGGTCAGCACGCGCGGAATCATATCGCTTATGCGCGCCTGCCAGTCCTACGCGCTTATTTCGGGGCGGGATTTTGTTACGCCCGATGATGTTAAGGCGCTCGCTGAGCCTGTGCTTGCGCATAGGCTTATAACCCGCGTTTCCTACGCTCAGGGCGAAACGCAGTCCGCCGCGCTTCTGCGCGCAATAAGCGCCGCAACCGTTCCTTCCGAAAACCCGTCGGAGGCTCTTTGATATGTCGGTATTCTGGCTTTTTCTGATAGCCGGAGCGCTTGTCCTCATTCAGGGCAGGCTTTTTCGCCGTATATCAGCAAAGAACGTGGATTACGAAAGAAGCTTTTCAAAGGAAGCCGCGTTCACAGGCTCGACGATAGAGATGATAGAGGTTATCAGCAACCGCTCGCGCCTTCCGATTCCGTGGCTGAGAGTGCAGTCCCGCATTCCTGCCGCGCTTTTGTTCGGCGCAGGCTCGACGCAGGAAATAAGCGGCAATATGTACCACCGCAGCTTTTTCTTTCTCTCGCCGCGCTCAAGGGTTACAAGACGGCACACGGTAACGCTTGCAAAGCGCGGGTATTATAGGGTAAGCTCCGTTGCGATAACCTGCGGCGACCTTTTCGGCTTTGA
>CAZUTB010000277.1:0-3609 GCA_964622905.1 uncultured Oscillospiraceae bacterium
GCATGGGCTTTGAAACCGCCACGATCGCGGCGAGAGCAACACCGTCCGGCGAGGGCGGAAGAGCTGTAGTGCGGATAAGCGGAAGCCGCGCAAAGGAGATACTTTTAGCGCTTTTCGCGCCCGCGAAAAAGGACTGCGAGTGGGAGCACAGCCGTCTGTATTACGGGCGGGTGCTTGTGTCCGGTAAGCCGCTGGACGAGGGGCTTGCCGTTATGATGTATGCCCCGAAATCGTATACGCGCGAGGATGTAGCGGAGGTTCAGCTTCACGGCGGAGCGTACCTTGCGCGCGCGGTTGTAAGCGAAGCCTGCGCGCTTGGCGCAAGACCCGCCGAGGCGGGCGAGTTCACGCGCCGCGCCTTTGAAAACGGGCGCATCGACCTGAGCCAAGCCGAGGGCGTAATGAACCTGATTCACGCAAGCGGCGAGGAAAGCGCGCGGGCGGCAATGCGGCAGCTTGAGGGCGCGCCGAGTGCGTTCATAAAAAAGCAGCTCGCCAAGCTTTACGGAATTACGGCGGGAATTGAGGCGCTTATAGACTATCCCGAGGAAATAGCGGAGGACGAGGCTGCGGGCGGCATCTGCGAAAGCCTTGCGCAGGTCGCCGAGGCGCTAGAAAGCGCGGACAGGGAGCGGGACTGGCGGCTGATGACCGAGGGACTTAATGCCGTTTTATGCGGAAAGCCCAACGTCGGCAAGTCGAGCCTGATGAACGCGCTTTTGCAAGCCGACCGCTCAATAGTCACCGCCAAGGCGGGAACTACGCGGGACACAATAGAATCGCGCCTCAGCATATCGGGGCAGGCTATTACATTAATTGACACGGCGGGGCTTAGAAGCGGCGAGGACGAGGCGGAGGTTGAGGGCGTCAGCCGAGCTAAAAAGGCTATGGAGGGCGCGGACGCGCTGCTTATCGTCATAGACGCCTCGCAGAGCCTGAGCAGCGAGGATGAGGAAACCCTTAAATTCAAAACGGGCGCGGAGCGGCTTGTAATCCTCAATAAATCCGACCTGACGAGCGTAATCAGCGAGGATGACATTCGTCTGCTCGCTCCCGACGCGGAAATAGCAAGCGTTTCGGCAAAAGAGGGGCTTAACATCGACAGGGTCAAGGCGTTCCTGTTCTCCGCCGCGCGCCACAGGAGCGAGTTCGAGCTATCGGGACTCAAGCAGATGAAGGCGGCAAGGGCGGCAGCCGAAGCGCTGCGCTCCGCAATCGCGGCTATAAACAGCGGAATGCCCATCGACCTTGCGGAGATAGACATTCGGAGCGCGGTTTCTATGCTTGGCGAGCTTACCGGAGATGAGGTTGACGAGCGGATTCTGGACAGTGTTTTTGCGGAGTTCTGCGTTGGAAAGTGACGCTACGCTTTCGGCGCACGTCTGCTAGGGCAGGCTTGCGCCGAGTTTCCGGCTTTTACTGTTCGGCATTCGCCTCACGGTCGTAAAAGCTGCAAGGAAACGACCTTCGGTCGCTCCTCGGGGCGGCAAAGCCACCCCTGTGGATTATAATGAAGGAGAGGACTCCTTCATACTTCCTCCTGAATAATTGTGCGATGGGTTTTAGGGGAAACGCATATTACACCGTAGGGGCAGATTCTATATCTGCCCGAACCTGCCGCGAAAACCACCGCGCCTGTGGTGCTGCAAGGATATTTATTACGCCGTCACCCGCAACGGGAAAACTGTGTTTTCCCGCCCTGTGACGCGTAAATTCGTGTGTGGGTTATGCACGGGTTACGGCGGGCGAACGCCGCTCTCCCCCACGGTAATATATGGATTTAATGTTGCTGATAGCGCCGCTAATTGCCGGTCTATATACCGAAAATACGATTACCGCAGGTAATGCAATTACCATAAATATGTAGGGGCGGATTCCATATCCGCCCGAACCTTTCGTGAAAACCGCTGTGCTTGTGATATTACATAAATTTCAGAACACAACTCCGTCACCCGTAGGGAAAACTGTGTTTTCCCGCCTTGTCGCACGTAAATTCAGGCACGGGGAACTGTGGGCGAACGCCGAGATTCATCGTTCGGTTTGCATAACCCTGCATCATCTTAACGCGAAAAATTGTTCGTATTAATTACGGCATTTCGGCAGGAATGCGGGAAGATGCGGCGAATAACAACAATATTATGCATACTGCGCTACTGGCGCGAAGGAGAATAAAATGAGATACCGCGAGCTTGGCAAAACGGGCATAAAGGTTAGCGAAATCGGTCTTGGCGGCGAGTGGCTTGAGAAGCAAAGCCCCGAAAGCGTTAAGGAAATTGTTGACCACTGCGCCGAAAAAGGCATAAACATTCTTGACTGCTGGATGAGCGAGCCGGAGGTTCGCTCCAATATCGGCGCTGCAATCAAAGGCAGCCGCGAAAAGTGGATTATCGAGGGACACATCGGCTCAACGTGGCAGAACGGGCAGTATGTCAGAACCCGCGAACTTGCGCCCGTCAAGGCCTCGTTTGAGGACCTGCTCACCCGTATGCAGACCGATTATATCGACCTTGGAATGATGCACTTCATCGACGAGGCGGCTGAGTTTGAGCGCGTTATGAAGAGCGAATACTTCGATTATGTGCGCGGGCTGAAGAAAAGCGGAGTCATCCGCCATATCGGAATGAGCTCGCACAGCCCCGCCGTTGCGAAAATGGCTGCGGAGCAGGGAGAAATCGAGGTTATCCTTTTCAGCATAAATCCCGCCTTTGATATGCTCCCGCCCACCGAGGATATAAACGATTATTTCAAGGACGACCTCGGAACGGGTCACAACGGAATAGACCCCCTGCGCGCGGAGCTTTACAGGGTCTGCGAGGAGCGCGGAGTTGCCCTGACCGTAATGAAGCCCTATGCAGGCGGGCGGCTCTTCAACCCGAAGGCGTCGCCGTTCGGAGTTGCCCTAACCCCCGTTCAGTGCCTGCATTACGCGCTCACCCGTCCCGCTGTCGCAAGCGTTATGGTTGGTTACAGCACAATTCAGCACGTTGACGACGCTGTCGGCTACGAAACCGCGACCGACGCGGAAAAGGATTACGCAAGCGTGCTTGCAGGCGCGCCCGTCAACCCGTATCGCGGGCAATGCACCTACTGCGGCCATTGCGCGCCCTGCCCCTCCGGAATCGACATTCCGATGATGAACAAGCTCTACGACCTTGCGGCAATGCACGAGAGCGCTCCCGATACCCTCCGCGCGCACTATGAGGCGATGTCGAGAAGCGCCAAGGACTGCATTTCCTGCCACGCCTGCGAAAAACGCTGCCCCTTCGGTGTGAAGATTGCCGACAAGATGGCTCAGGCACGCGAAATGTTCAAGTGAAATAAGGTATAAGCGAACAGAACGCAGATGCCTATATCACAGAGTCAGAACTGATGTAAGCAATAGTATACAATCGGCGCACGAAGAATGCTTCGCGCGCCGATTTTCTGATATTTTCGACCGTAAAACCAAAGGAACAATAAGAAAATATACAAAACCGCCGCACGTCTGCTAAGGCAGACACGCGGCGAAAGCGAAGCATACTCTAACTCAATTCCCATAAATTAATAACACCATAATTCAGGAGGATTATTAAGGGGGAACCCCTTAATTAAGTTCCGCAGTTGTCAGCT
>CAZUTB010000278.1:0-3604 GCA_964622905.1 uncultured Oscillospiraceae bacterium
TGAAAAGACGCTTGACGTAAACGCCTCTGTTTACTCATACCCAAGGCTGCTTGACGAAAGCGCGCTGCCCCTGCCCTGCTCCCGCTTCATGGGCGATATGCTCGTAAGGCGCTATATAATGCCTGACCCTTACATGATAAGCGGAGCGAGGGCATACAGGCCAGGCGACCCACCGAAGGAAATAAACTGGGCGATGAGTGCGAAAACAGGCGAGCTGCAGGTAAAAACGCACGACTGCTCGGCTGACCCGAAAATGCTTGTGGTGCTGAACGTGCAGCTATCGGAGCATCAATGGGACGCGCTCAGCGCCGAGCAGCTTGAAAGCATAGAAAAGGGCGTATCCGCAGCGGCTTCCGTCTGCCTGTTTTCGATAGACCACGGCGCTGAAGCGGGCTTTACCGCAAACACCTCGCTTGAAACGGACAACGCGTCCGTTCTCGTTGCGCCGTCAAGAAGCGAGGAGCAGAAACGGCTTATTCTGGAAACGCTTTCAAGGCTGACGCTTAAAATGCGGCTCAACTTCTACGCATATCTCGAGGCGCTCGAAATACCGGAGGGCACTACGGATATGCTTGTGCTTTCATGTTTTGACAGCGATAGGATTGAGGCGGAGCTGAGCAAATTCCGCGCGCGCGGAATAAACGTCGTGCTGAGCCTTTTAGAGGGAGGGATTAAGGATGCAGCAAGCTGACCGTCCCTTCTATATAAGCGCGCTTGGGCTTATAACAGCGCTTTGTGGGTATTTTTCGGCATTCATAATCCTTGTATCAAAAAGCGGAACATTGCTTCCGACAATGATTCTGCCCTTTGCTCCCGCCCTTTTATGCGCTCCGCTCTCCCTGCTCAAAAAGCCCCTGCGCCTTCCGTTTTTCGCATTGATGGTGCTGCTTACAGCGGCGGCTGCATATTTCTTTAATCCTGTTGACAGCGCTACGGGGCTGAGGATTATATACATTTTAGCCGCCTGCGCGGTTACGCTTTCCGCGCTCCCTTCCATGTACCGCTCCGTGCTTACATGGGAGATAAGCGCTGCTTTGGTTTCAACGCTTATTGGCGCGGTGCTCTCCGCAATAAAGGATTTCGCCGCCATCGCTCCCCTACTCAGAATTCAGGGAATCACGTTTCTCTGCCTCCTGCTGCTCTACACGAATCTATCCCAATTAAGCGCGCAGAAGCGGGCGCAGAAAACCAACAGCGCAAAGGGCGCGCCTATTTCAAACATACTTATGACGGCTATTGTTGCCGCTCTTGCGGTGCTTATAGCCTCATACAAATCGCTCTACGAGCTTGCGGTTAAGGGTTTGGAGGCGCTTGGAAGGCTTATTAAGAAGCTCCTTGACCTATTCGCGCTGAAGGAAAGCACCGAGGGCGGGGCTGTGGAGGGCGAAAGCGAAATGATGTCGCTCGGCGCGGGCAATGCCGAGCCGTCGCAGTTCCTCAGGATTCTTGAGAAGATAGGAATGGTTATTGCCGTTCTCGCCGCGGTTGTCATCGCAGTATGGCTGCTTAAAAAGCTTTGGGGCGTGCTGCGGGCGGCGCTTAAGAATCTCTCAAGCGCAATTAAAAGGTATATACAGGGAATTTCTCAGCAGAGCGAGGGCTACACGGACGAAACCGAGGAGCTTGGCGGCGACAAGGAGAAGACTGCGGCGGGCAGGTGGAAGAGAAAGCCGAAAAACGCAAAATGGGACTTGCTGAACGGGAAAAACAAGGTGCGGCTTATATACAGAAGCGTGGTTAAGCACGGCGAAAGCGAGTATACAGCGCGGGAAACGCTGAGTGACTGCTGTAAAAACGACCCTGACTCCGCGCTTGCGCTTGCCGATGCTTATGACGCGGCGCGATACGGCGATAAGGAGATAGACCTCGACAGCGCTGAAAAGCTCAAGGAGCTTATCAATACAAACAAAAAACATCGGGATTGAAAACGGGCGCGAATGCGGATATAATAAGCATATTACAAGCTTAGGAGGCGGCGTTATGCAGGAGCTTAACGAAAAGGGAAATTTTATATGGTCCGCTATTGAGCAGGACCTTGCCGAGGGAAAATATACAGAGGTTCGCACGCGCTTTCCTCCTGAACCGAACGGATATCTGCACATCGGCCACACGAAGGCGCTTATAACCGATTTCGGAACAGCGCGCCGTTTCGGCGGCGGCTGCAACCTCCGCTTTGACGATACTAACCCCGCGAAGGAAGAAACCGAGTACGTTGACGGAATTATGGAGGACATTCGCTGGCTCGGCTTTGAGTGGAGCGGCGAAGCGCGCTTTGCGAGCGAATACTATGATAAATGCTATGAGATAGCCGTGGACTGGATAAAGCGCGGGCTTGCCTATGTTGACGAGCTGAGCAAGGAAGAAATGCGCGAATACCGCGGAACGCTGACGACCCCGGGCAAGAACAGCCCGTGGCGCGACCGCCCCGTAGAGGAGAACCTTGAGCTTTTCGAGAGAATGAAGAATGGCGAATTTGAGGAAGGCACGCGCGTGCTTAGGATGAAGATAGATATGGCTTCACCCAACCTCAATATGCGCGACCCCGCGATGTACCGCATTCTCTACAAGGAGCATCACCGCACGGGCAAGAAATGGTGCATCTACCCGATGTACGATTTCGCGCACCCGATAGGCGACGCGCTTGAAGGAATAACTCACTCCCTCTGCTCGCTTGAGTACGAGGATCACCGCCCGCTTTACGACTGGGTTGTCGAAAACAGCAGAGAAATGCTGCCCGGGCATCCGAGGCAGATAGAGTTTGCGCGCCTCAACCTAACCCGCACGATAATGAGCAAGCGCTACCTGAGAAAGCTTGTTGAGGGCGGCTATGTTTCAGGCTGGGACGACCCGAGAATGCCCACGCTCTGCGCAATGCGCCGCCGCGGGTATACCGGTCAGTCGGTTCTCAATTTTATAGAGCTTGTGGGCTTAAGCAAAGCGGACAGCGTTGTTGATTTCGCGCTGCTTGAGCATTGCGTTCGCGAAAACCTCGGAGATACTGCGCCGCGCTCAATGGCGGTTTTGAAGCCCCTCAAGGTGACTATTACGAACTGGGACGAGGGCAGGACGGAGGAACTGACGCTCGAAAACCATCCAGACCATCCCGAAATGGGCGAAAGAACGCTGCACTTTACCAAGCATATCTTTATCGAGCAGGACGACTTTATGGAAGAGCCGCCCAAGAAGTTCTTCCGTTTGAAGCCCGAGGGCGAGGTTCGCCTGAAGGGTGCTTACATTATTAAGTGCGAGAGCGTCGTCAAGGACGAAAACGGCAACGTTGTCGAGCTGCTTTGCACTGCCGACCTTTCCAGCAAGAGCGGAAGCGAGGGCGCGGAACGCAAGGTTAAGGGCACTCTGCACTGGCTGAGCGATATGGATTCCGCGCCGATGGAGGCGCGACTCTATGAGCCGCTTCTGAGCGAGGAGAACGACGAGGAGATTCCCGAGGACGAGGAAGGGCAGACGGCTGTTGACAAGAAGGATTTCATCTCCCGCCTTAATCCGAACAGCCTCACCGTCATTAAGGGCGCGCTTTGCGAGCGCTCGCTGGTCGATGTCAAGACAGGAAGCACTTACCAGTTTATGAGAACCGGCTATTTCTGCA
>CAZUTB010000279.1:0-3600 GCA_964622905.1 uncultured Oscillospiraceae bacterium
GCCGCGGTATACATTCCCTGCAGCGAGAGCTGATACGCAAGGTTAATCTCACGGGGTTCATCGTCAAGATGAACGCGCACTTTGTTTGCGAAAACATTCATATTGATGTTTCCGTAAGGAGTTTTGTATTCGCCCTGAAACGGATAGCCCTTCTCGAAGACCATGACGGCGGATAAATCTCCGCTCTTTGACATGGTAACCCTTTCGCCTTCGATGGTGAGGCGAATATCGGTGGGGTCAGAGCCGTCGGGCTGTGATTCGGAATAACAAAGGATGTAGCCGGATTCCGTTTTTGTGAGCATTCCCGGCGTTGTCAAAGATACTCTGTCATCCTTGCTGTCGCCGTTATCGGCTCCCCACATGGAAATAAGCACAGGAATATCCTTCATAGCCGCCGCCTTTCTGCGGAATCACCGCCCGGTCATTCGTCCTAGGTAATATTATATCATTTCATTATAACGTTAGCAAGCCGCCCGAGGTGGGCATTATCTTCAATATTTCCGCTTCGGCTCCCGTTTTTGCGTCGATGTATACAAGATACTCGGCGTCTGTGCCCTTCACTCCGATTTCATAGCAGAGCCTTTCCGCTCCGCGAAGCGGAATAAGGCAGAGCCTGACGCTTTCGCCGCCCGTTGAAACCAGCCCGAGCGCTTCCTCCGGAGTAAGCTTAATCTCCCCATAGTCCCTTTTCCTGTGAGAAAGCAGATAGTTAGTGCTTTCATAGCCGACGACTTCGCCTGTGTCCATCCTAATCTGCACCTTTATCAAATCAGGATAAAGCAGAATGCCTTCGTCGATTGGCGCAAAATTTATGACCGCCATTCCGTTATAGGTCTGAAAATAGGTAGGCTCAAGCGCGTCAAGCTGCAAAGCTTTAAGGAACTCACGCCCGCGCTCTATGCATACCGGCATATCGAGTATTTCGGTAAAAGAAGCGCTTTTCGGCATTATAAGAAGCATATGCCCGCCCGAAACCGTAACCTCGGCATACAGCTCCAAATCGGCAAGCGAAACAGAAAAGCCGTAGCAGGGAATGCTTCCCGATACATCTGCAAGCTGCTCCAGCGCCTTTATTTCCCTTCCCGAAAAGAAGGAGCGAACCACCTGCTCAGCAGTATCCCTGCTTATGCTGTCCCTGCCCAGATTTTCCTTGCTTCCGCTGAGGCGAACATCGGAAAACGCACCGTCGAATATAAGCCTTGGGACACTCACAGCACTTTCTTCATTTGACATTTCCCCGCCATCCGTGACCGCCGAGGAAAGAACCTCAAGTATATGAGCCGCGTCAACTCCGCCATTTATTAGCGAAGCAAGCTTCTCATTTATCTGCTTTACTCCGGAAAGCATCTGCCCCAGCTGCATCAGGTCGTTTTCATCAAGCTCCCCGCCCTGCGAAACCGACGGTATAAGCGAGTAAGCATAAGCGCCGCTTTCGTTGAAAAAAGCGCTCGCCGTGCCGTTATTCGCCTCAGGAAGAAAGGATATTGCTTTGCTTACTGCCTCTGCCTTTCGAGCAACCTGCGCAAGATAGCCCGCGCGCATTCCTGAATCCGAGGATACAAGCAGCTTCCCGAGCGCCGTTTCCATTGCGCTCAAATCCTCGCGCAGCTGCGCTGTTTGTTCCCGCTCCGTCAGCCCTCTTTGCGCTTTCGCTCTCCTCGTACATAATAACAAGCCCCGCCGCCGCTCCGACCAGAAGAATGCACAGAGCCGCAATTATTACTTTCGCTTTTCTGCTCATTAAGCCTCCTATACCGCAAACGCGTGTCTGCCAATCGTTAAGTTGACCTGGCGCGTCCATATCCATGCGCTTGTTGCGGTTGAAGGATTATAATAGTATATGCATCCGCCCGTTGGGTCCCAGCCGGCAAGAGCGTCGCGAGCGGCTCTTAAGCAGTCATCGCTGACAGGCAGGTATATCTGCCCGTCAGCAACCGCGTCAAACGCGCCTTTTTGATAGATAACACCGGCGATTGAATTAGGAAACGATGGATGCTTTACACGGTTTAGGACAACCGCGGCAACAGCCACCTGCCCCAGATACGGCTCTCCCCTTGCTTCCCCGCTGACAAGCTGTGCAAGAAGATAAACCTCGCTTTCGTATTCCGTTGAAACCGCCGCCGCTTTTCCGCCCGAAAAGCCAAGCCCGAGCGCCGACGCGGTCGTTTCCCCTACCACTCCGTCTGCCTTTAGCCCATTCTTCTTCTGGAAAGCCACAACCGCAGTATAGGTTTTCTGACCGAACACTCCATCGGCGCTTCCGGACATAAACCCATATTGAATAAGCTTTTGCTGAACAGCCTTTACGTCCGTTCCGCGCATACCCCAGTAGACCGATGATATCACGGCTTGAGCGCCGAAAAGAATGGCAGACAGTAACAAAGCGGCAAGTAGTATAACAATTTTCTTCTTCATTGCTGCTGCTCCTGCCCAAATATTGAGCATAGAAAGCGCCATATAGCGCTTTCAAAAGCGACCTCGCCGCTAATCATCGCCTGCGTTTCTTCCTCTCCAAGCGCGCAGAGAGAGGGATAAAGCACGCACCACCAATTTCTGCCTGTTCCATCGCCGAGAGTTATTCGGAGAGCGGCATACTCTCCCGAAGGCACGCTTATTCCGCCATATATCCTTTCGGGGAAGCTGAACACTCCGATTTCCGCATTAACCTCGCCGCCAAAGCCCGCCGCTCTTGCCCCTTTTTCCGCTGCTTCCTTAATCTCCGGAAGCTTCTCCCGCGCTTTTTTAAGCGCCTGCTCACTGTCAACGCAATCGTCAAAGCCGTTTTCCGTTATATTATGCACCGCATCGCGAACGCGAAGCTTAACCGCCTGCATTTCCGGCGAATCGTCCTCCGCTATAATATGAAGCCTTATCAGACCATCATCCTGCATTGATGCCTTAAGGCGCGCCTCGGACGCAAGTGTAGAGCGATTTTCCACCGCCAGCAAGGAGCATAAAAGCGCAAGGATAATAACAGGGCGCAAATACCGCATAACATACCTCCCGAGAGTGTAAGCTGATGCTTTATTCATGCCCTGTTATCGTGAATATATACGCCGTATATCAGAGAGTTACTCCCTCGCCGATGGTTTCGGTATAAAAGCAGACGGTATAACGCGCAGTCAAGCGCGCTGCGCATTCTTCGGCTTTTTCCTTTGATAAAAACAAGCCGTAAACCGCAGAGCCGCTGCCCGTCATCATTGCCTTTATCGCACCATCTTCTTCAAGCTTATTCTTAACCTCTGCGATTTCGGGCCGCAGCTTTTGCGATACCGCCTCTAAATCGTTTGTCATAAGAGCGGACAGCGCGTTGTAATCGCGTTTCCTTAGCGCTTCGGCTGCACGAGCGGTGTTTTCGGTATCGCCTTGCGCGCCGCAAAGCGAGAATACCTCTTTTGTGGAAAGCGGAAGGCAGGGCTGTACAACCACAAGCGGACAATTTGGCTGAAAATCGTATTGCTCAACCCTTTCGCCAATGCCCGATACCCTGCAAAGCCCTCCGCGAAGGCAGAAAGGCACATCCGCGCCAAGACTCAGCGCGAGCGCTTCCAAGGCAGAGCTTGTCAGGTTTACATCCCAAAGCTTCATCAGCAAAAGCAG
>CAZUTB010000280.1:0-3584 GCA_964622905.1 uncultured Oscillospiraceae bacterium
CTCGGGGCGTATGCCGTGCAAGGCGGAGCGACGACCAGAACACGCCCGCGTACAGCGCGGCGCAGAGCGGCGCAAAGCCCCAGCCGAAGAAGAGAACCGCATAGAGCAGCGGGCCTGTGACCGCGCAGGCGTGACCGCTCGCCTTCAAATGGAAGACCTTGTTGAGCAAAAGCAGCACAATTATTGACAAAAGATAGCCGAGATTGATGAGCCAGAGCGCGCTGCTTCCGCCGGATGCCCAGCAGAACGCGGTCGAGATGAGGTAGCCTATCGGGGTCAGCTTCAAGGCTAGATTTCTCTGCCCGTCCCTTCCGCCCTTTCGGAGGCGGGGGAGCATTGAGAGCGGGTACGCAAGCGCGGGAACGACGGACAGCCCGAAAACGCTCACGATAAGCTGCCATACTCCGCTGTAAACCTCCCTGTCAAAAATCCACAGCGCAAAAAGAAGAATTGCAACAAGCACGGGCGGGACGGTTATCGTCCTTATGGTCTTTGCAAAGCCGTCAATAGCCTTGCCCTTGGTCTTTTCCATCGCTTCGGCGCGCTTAAAGTTCACCGCGTAAAGTTTCTTTTCAGTCATTTCTTTCATCTCCCCAGAAGAACAGCGCTACGGTGCCGGGGCCCGTATGGCTGCCGATTGTTGTGCCCACCGAGTTGATTTCCACCTTCCCGTTTAGCTTCGGGAACCATTTTTCAATAATCACCGCCACCGCGCGCGCGTCCTCCTCGCAGTCGGAATTGGATATGTAGCATTTTCCGCTATAATTCCTGCCGCCCTGCGCGTGGTCCTCCATCCTGAGCACAATCTCCGAGATTGCCTTTTTCTTGCCGCGAATCTTGCTCCGAGGAATCAGCCGCCCAAGGTTATCCATGTTGAGCAGCGGGCAAATGTGCAGCGCCGTCCCGAACCAGCCCGCCGCGCGGGATATTCTGCCGCCCTTGACGTAGTAGCTGAGGTCGGTTGAGAAAAACCAGTGGTGGAGCTTAAGGCGGTTTTCCAGCAGCCAGTCCCGCGCCTCTGTAAGCGTTGCGCCCGCGTCCCGCCTGTCCGCAAGTCCGTCCATCAATAGACCATAGCCCGACGACGCTCCGAGCGAATCCACAACCTCTATTCTGCGCTCCGGATACCTGTTTATGAGCGTTTCGCGCGCAATCAGCGCCGAATTCATAACGGCGGATATTCCGCTTGAGAGGCAGACGTGCAGAACGTCCTTGCCCTCCTTCAAAAAGCCCTCGAAATAGCTTTCAAATTCATCGGCGTTGACCTGCGAGGTTTTCGTTTCCGCGCCCTGTGCCATCGCCCTGTAAAAATCCCTGAACGGCATTGTTTCGCCCAAGTCGTCCGAGTACTGCCGCCTGTCCAGCGAAAAGTGGAAGCATACATAATGAATGTCCCGCTTTTCAAAATGCTCTTTTGAAAGGTCTGCGGTTGAACAGCAGCTGATGATGTAGTCAGCCATCAAAACACCTCCGGAGTAAGTATAGATTAATAACGGATTCCTCGAATTTCCGTCAGGGACTCGCCCTGAAAAAAGAGTACAAAAAAAGGCGGCATAATGCCACCTATTCCATCGCTTCTCAGCTCCAAATCATCGGGACAAAATCGTAGAGCGCTCTTGAGAACGACTCTCAGAATTGTAGAGCTGTCGCATTTGGCAGACTATTCGGGCATATCCGACGGTTTTTCGTCTGCTCTCAGCTCAGGCTTCGGCTTTTTGAAGGAGAGCAGCACTATAAGCTGCGCGGGGATTCCAAGCAGGAAAAGTATCCACCAGTTGGCGTGCATGAAGGTGAAAAATGTCATATACAGCGCGAAAAGCAGGCTCCAGATAAGCCCCGATATTATGTATAGATTCATACGCACCTTGCCGAATTTTGAGTTGAGAACAAGCAGGGTGATGAGCGACACGGGCAGGGCGTAAACGAAAATAATGAACTGCGTTATGCCCGCAAGATGCAGCACGATGAACACCAGAAGCGCAAGCGCCCAGATTCCTAAAATGGAAATCATCATAACGCGCGGCGCGTCAATCTGCTTTTTCATTTTTTCGCCTTTGCGCGCCGTTTCCTTGTCCGCGTCCCGCAAAAGCGTGTCAACCGTAACTCCGAACAGCTCGCTCATCTGCCGCAGCACGAAAGCGTCCGGAATCGCCTCGCCGCGTTCCCAGCGTGAAACCGCCTTGTCCGAGTAATTGAGCTTCAGCCCAAGCTCGTACTGCGTCAAATGCTTTTCGCCGCGAAGCCGCGCGATATTCCGCGCCGTTATGGTTTTCAGCTCCTCGGGTGTCATTTCCGCCGCCATGAATATCGCCTCCGTCTGTTTAAGCGCCTATCGCGCTTCGGGCTTTCGCGCTTATCGCGTTTCCGCACTTATTACGCTTATCCTGTCTATTATATGTGAATCTGTCCGTTTCGGCAACGACAAAATTCTTTTGAATGTCGGGAAGGCGCTCCGATATCGCTTCGCGCTCAGAAATAATAGGAAGGGTTTGTTATGGAAGCATAAGCAAAGGCTTGAATAACAGGAAGCATTTGCAGCCGTATAAAGATTATTGCAAGCCCCGCCCTCACCCTCCTCGCATTCTTTTCGGAACGGGAATCATAAGCAGCGGCAGCGAAAATGTACAAAAGACAATGACAGGTCGAAGCGGCATAGGGACTGCCGTTAAGAACGAAAGCTGCTCCGGCGGCAGGGAGAGAAAAAGGTAGTTTGCGGAGAAAAGCACATCCGCGAGGTACGCCGCGGCGATTAGCGGAACGGTAAGCGCTATTGCCTTGAGCCTTGTATGCGCTTCCGCCTCAGCCCTTTCTCTTGCAAGCACAAAGGGGCAAAGGAGCAGCAAAAGGTGCATAAGGTAAAAGGTCAGAGCTGAAAGCGCGGGATATTTAGCGGGAAGCAGGGCGGGGAAAAGCATTGCGGCTATTGCGCCCGCAGAGCCGAGCATGAGCAGAAAGCGCCTGACCCAAGGTTTACGGCGCACCCGCTTTGAAATGAGCGATATAATGCCGATGCACGCGGAATACGAGCAGAGATGCAAGGGCAGGGCGTACTCAAGCGGAGGGTAGCCGCTTATCAGCAGCATCAGCTCCTGACATAAGAGCGCCGCAAGCCAGACGAAAAAATATGCGCGGTAAAGCATTTGCGCACCTCCGAGAATGCTGTATGCTTTCCGCGCTAGTTTGTATAAATTTTCTCGCGGTATTCGCGTTTTTGCAAAACGCGCCCGCGTTGTGATAGAATATATACGGGCGGGCTATTGCAGCTCGTCCTTCAGGGGCTTTTTCTGCGTAAGGCGCTCGCGCGTCCCGTCCTCGTGTTCAATGAAGGTGTTGTCGAGCGTGTCCTTCATGCTTTTGCGCCACTCGGCAATGTAAGCGGCGCGCAGCTTCTTCTGCTCCTCGGCTTCCTCGGCGGTAAGCCCCTCCGCCTTCTTTTTGCGCGCAAGCTCGTTGATGCGCAGTATGTCCTTCTGATCCACCTTGGACGCCCTCCTTTTGCCGATGTTTTGTCGGCAGCTTAATTATAATTCACGCGTGCAAAGGCTTTGCAGCGCGGCGAGATTAAGGAGAATTTTTATGGTAAG
>CAZUTB010000281.1:0-3581 GCA_964622905.1 uncultured Oscillospiraceae bacterium
GCCGTAGATTCCGTCCGCGTCCGAGTACTCAAGATAGCCCGCCGCGGCGAGCATACGCTGAACGCGCCTTACGAACACGCCCTTATTTCCGGAGCGCAGAACCGTCCCCACAAGGTTCTCACGCCATGTTCCGTAGCCGAGAACGCGGGTATCATTGAGGTCATGGCTGTCACGCTGAACCCTGTCGGGCCAGTTGCCCTCAATAACATGGACGGTTATTTTCCCGTTTTCGTCTTCGCTCACAAACTCCACAATCGCCGCGTGGTCTGTATTCCCGTTGTTGCGGATGGAGTAGAAAACGATATCGCCAGGAGCGGGAATATAGCTGTTCTCGCTCATGTATTCGCTTTTGCCCATGTACCACTGACTGCCCCAGTTGTCAATTTTGCCCTTGCGCGCTACGAAGCGCCCCTGACGCTCAAACCAGCCCGAGCCTTTATTCGTTCCCGTCCAGAAGGGATAAACCGTTCTGAAAATATTCGTTCCGTATATTTCATCGGTTTTATTTACACACCAGCAGATGAACTCGGCGCACCATTGCGCGTGGGGGTCGCCCGCCCACTCACCGTACTTTGTATAGCCGCTCTTGGTTTCGGTATACCCAAGCTCGCCCCTTGCAACATCAAGCAGCTTATAAACATAATCGGGAATCTGCTCTTTCCTGCGCGTTTCGCGGAAAAAAACGCTGTCCGCAAGCGCGAGCGGCGCGGAAAGCACAAAAAGCAGGCATATAAGAACGGCAGCAATTTTCTTTTTCCGCATATACCCGCCTCCACGATAATTATTTGCTTATAAGTATAAGCCCGCAGGCGTACTTTGTCAAAGGAAACAAATGCAAACAAACAGCGGGAACGAGCTTAAGCACGTCCCCGCAATCTGTCAAAGAACCTGATGGTTGCTTTTGGGATTAAAAGAAGGGACTAGTCCCTTCTTTTAATCCACAGGGGTGGCTTTGCCGCCCCGAGGAGCGGCTGTAATGCCGCTTCCTATATCATTTCCTTTACGTAGAGGCGCAGCCGAACAAGGAAATGATGCAAACCGGAGCAAGTAAGCCCAAGCGCACTTGCGCCGAGAGCGGAGCGTCTGCGCAGCAGATGCGCAGCGAAAATCATCTCGGAATTATAGGCAGAATCAGCCTTGAAGGATACTGGCTGCCGTGATAAATGGTCTGGTGAGCGACAACGCCCTTATCCTCATAGCCGACGCGCCCGCCTGTGTTCATGTTTCTGTCCGCGTCGGGAAAAAGGCTGCTCGTTATATCAAGCCTTATCGCCTCGCCCTTCTTGAGCAGAATTGCCGTGTTAGCCGCCTCGATATGATACTCGAATACCTCTCCCGGGGTAAGCGGCACGGGCTTTTTGCCGCAGCGGTAGCGAGCGCGGACAAGCTTCATCCCAAGGGGTCTTGCCGTTCCGTCCTCCATAACAGCGCTTACCTTTGCGACAAAATCCGTGTCAACGGCGCTTGACGAGGCGTAGATTACAGCCTCTATCTGCCCAGTAAGCTCGGTATCCTCGCTAAATGGTGCGGTTGTGTATACAAGCACATCCTCGCGCTTCTCGTTCGGTCTTTGATCCTGTGTCATCCAGCGGGTCGGGTCGCCCGTTGAGCTTGGGCAGGGGTTCATCGGGTCGTAATCGTATTTATCGAAGCCGTCCGCCGAAGGCACTTTATCGCAAAGCTTGCCGTCACCGGATAGTGTGTTAGCTCTGCCCGCGCTTTCAAGATAAAAGGGAGTGTATTTTGTGCGCTTCAAAGGCCATTCGTTTTCGCCCCTCCAGCGGTTTTCACCCATAATGAAAAGGCATACGGGCTTGCCCTCCATGAACGGGCTTGACTTGCCCTTGAGCCAGTAGTCATGCCAGCTTATCAGCTTGCCGACAACGTCGAAGCTGTCGCCCGACGCCTGCTCGCCATAGTCGATACCCTCAATAAACCTGTCCATCCTGTCGCCGTGCAGCCAAGGTCCGACAATGAGCCTTGCGCCTTCTCTGCATTTTTCGCTTCCGCCGCGCTTTTTGAACTCGATGTAGTTATAGAGCGTTTTATCCCTGAGAAAATCATTCCAGCCGGTCAGGATGAGCGGCGGAACCTTCGTTTCCTCAAAGCCCTCTACCCTTCCGATAGAGCGGAGATATTCTTCCCTGTCGATATTTTCTAATAAATCGCGCTGAAACTTAAGCTCCGGAACGCCGTCTATGTTCGCCGCGGGCATATCCTTGAGCGGAAGCCAACCCTGCTGGTCATCGCCGTGCGCTCCGTAATACGACATTTTCTCAAGCGCTTCCTTGGGATACTGACCCGGGAAATACGCCTCACGCTCAGAGCAGCGCCCGTAAATCCAGCCGAAAAGCACGGGCGAGAACACGCCGAAATCATATATCGCGGGAAATTTCGTCCACGAGGTCTGGAACGGGCAGATTGACACAAGATGCGGAGGATTTGCACGCGCGCAGGCAAGCTGCGAAAAGCCGTGATAGGATTCGCCAATCATTCCCACTCGTCCATCGCACCACGGCATTTCGGCTATCGCCTCTATCGTGTCGTAGCCGTCCTCGTCCTGATGTCCAGCAGGGTCGCAGATTCCCTCGCTGTGACCCGTTCCGCGCACATCCTGAAAGACCACGTTGTAGCCCGCACCCGCAAGCTCCGGCGCGTGCATATAGCCCGCGATGGGATTCAGGTTATCCTTGAGATACGGGGTTCTGTTTACAATTGCGGGATACTTTTCATCATCGTTCGGGCGATAAACATCCGCCATAAGCACAGTTCCGTCACGAAGCGTTACAGGAACATTGTAGAGTATCTTTATATCCGCCATCCTGCGTCCCTTATACGTTTTAGGCATTTGTACCTCCCATAAGCTTTCCGTGCGCTGCGCTGTCCTCAACGTCAAAGCCGCCGACCTTGTCCATCGACGAAATGATAGTAACCATATCATCGCCGAAGGCAAAGCTCAGCCTGTGAATTCGGCAGCTTTCAAGCCAGCGTATTTCCATTTCAAGCGTGTTTCCGTCGGGCATTTCACCGCAAAGGGCTGCGGTCGCGGCAGGGTTTACGGTAATGGCGGTGGTGAGAAGCCGCCTGCCCTTCATTCCGACTGCGAATTCATGCTCGCCTCCGTCCGTTTTAACCTTGAGCATCAAATCGCCGTTAAGGCTTCTGAACGCAAGACCCCTTACCGGTATGGCGTAGGACGGGTTGAAGATGCACAGGTCGTCCGCGAAAAAGACGACGCTTCCGTCAAGAATCTCTATGTGCTTTCCGTCAAGCCTTTTCATCAGCTCCGGATTTTCGCGGCAGAGGGGCGCGGGAAGCGAGAGCCTGCGGAGAGTGTAATTAAGCTCCTCCGCCGCCGTCTTATTCTCCGCAAGCAGCGAAATGCCAAGCCCGTGCGCAAACGCGTTTACCGCGTCCGTCACCTTACCGCCCTGCGCGGGCTTGCTTATCGTTTGGCTGAGCGATACGATAAGCTCCTTTTCGGGATAATACATTGACCACTGCCCCATCGCCCCATCCGCCATAAGGCAGTCGCCGTGCTTCCACATCATTCCGCAATAGGAGGTGGGCGGGTCGAGATG
>CAZUTB010000282.1:0-3547 GCA_964622905.1 uncultured Oscillospiraceae bacterium
AAACTCGGCGCACGCCTGCTCTAGCAGACGTGCGCCGAAAGCGCAGCGTCATCGCATCGCAGCAATTTCCTTATATATCCTTCTTTGCTCGGCTTTGCTCGCTGTGCTTCCGTCAAGCCATATGTTCTGCGCCTCGACTGCCTGATAAAAGAGCATCGCAAGCCCCGAAACGCACTTCTTGCCCTCCTCGGCGGCGATATCTAAGAGACGAGTGTGCAGGGGATTATAGACCGCGTCAAAAACCGCGCCGCAGCGGCTTACAATACGCGCGGGAACGGGGCTTTCCGGCTCGGCGGGGTACATCCCGACGGGCGTTGTGTTGACCAGCAGCTCATAATCGCCCTCTATGTCATAAATGCTCATAAAATCAAGCCGCGAGCCTCCGTCCTTGACTGCTGAGCCAAGCTGCTTGATAAGCTCCTCCGCCGCGCCCTCGTTTCGCGCCGCAATTGTGACCTTAGCGCCGCTTTTGAGCAGCGTGTATGCAAGGCAGCGCGCCGCTCCGCCGGAGCCGAGAACCAAGGCGCGCGTGTCCTTATCGGGGATAATGAACGCCTCGCGGAGTGCGCGAAGGAAGCCAAGCCCGTCCGTGTTGTAGCCAATAAGCTCGCCGCGCGGAGTAACCTTTACGGTGTTGCACGCGCCGCAGGCGGAAACGGTTTCATCGTATTCGTCAAGGTAAGGAATGATAAGCTCCTTGTAAGGAATTGTAACGTTAAAGCCCGCGAACGCGGCGCGGAGAACGGTTACAACCTCCGCTATAATCTCCGGCTCAAAGGGCAGAGTGAAATAAAAGGCATTTTCGCCCGCGCTCCTGAAAAGCTCGTTCTGAATCTCGGGCGAAAGCGAGTGCGAAAGGCTGCGCCCAAGCAGGCAGTAGCGCGCCGAGTACGCGTCTATAATTGCCATTTTACACCTCCGAGAATATCAGATTCCGCAGGCAGGGAACGAGGTTCACCGTCCACATATCCGAGCGCTGCATCAGAATTTCGAGGATGAGGTCATCCTTGGGCGCAACGGTGAAATACGTTCCCGCAAGCCCGTCCCACCCGTATTCGCCGACAGAGCCGAGGGTTATCGCCGAGGATTGCTCGCGAAGAACGCGCATAAGAGCGCCGTAGCCCCAGCCGAAGGCGCTGTCCCACGCCGTTTCATAGCTCGAAAGCAGGTGCGGAGGCAGCATATTTTTGGTGAAAATATCGAAATACTTTTCGGGAAGCAGCCGCCCGCCGCCGTACTTTCCCTTGCTTAGCATTGCGGTCGCGAAGCGCATATAATCGTCAGCCGTTGAGAGCAAGCCCGCTCCGCCCGATTCAAAGGCGGGCTTGTGCCTGAAATCGTTCATCCCGAGGAAAAGGCGCTCGTCGCGCTCAAGCCCGCTGCCCTTTTCGCCGTTATAGACCGCCGCAAAGCGCTCCTGCTTCTCCTCCGGAACATAGAACGCGGTGTCCTCCATCCCGAGCGGCTCGAAGATTTCCTTCCGCATAAGCTCCGAGAGGGGCATTCCCGCAACCTCCTCAAGCAGCGCGCCGAGGACATCCGCCGAAGTGCCGTACATCCAGCGCGTTCCGGGCTGAAACATAAGCGGAAGAGCCGCCAAGCCGTCCGCCATCTCGCGAGTTGTGAAGGGGTTGCCCGCCTTGGTGCGCCTGTCCTGCTCGCTGTAAAGCCCCATTACGAGCCTTTCCGCGTTGCTCGCCTCGGAGGGATAAACCAGCCCCGAGGTCATGTTGAGAAGGTCGCGGACGTAGATGGAGCGCAGCGGCGCTTCAAGCGCGCCGGAGGGAAGCATTACCTTCTGCGAGGCGAATGCGGGAAGATAGAAGGAGATGGGGTCGATAAGGCTGAATTTGCCGCGCGACATCAAAATCATTGCAAGCAGCGCGGTTATCGGCTTTGTCATTGAAAACATTCTCACGATTGTGTCCCGCGCAAAGGGCTTTCCGCTTTCCCTGTCCGCAAGCCCTGTATGATAGTAAAGCTCCTCCTCGCCGCCGCGCTTCACAAGCACGCTTGCGCCCATAAGCTTTCCCGAGGCGATGTAGCTGTCCATCAGCTTTTCAATATCGTTTCTTAAGTGCTTTTTCATATTGCTTCTCCTGACTAAGTGTATAATTAATTACATATCGTGGCTTTTTTTCGCGCAGGCGCGCGCAGCGCCGATTACCGCCGAGCGGAAGCCCGCTTCCTCAAGGCGCTGAACCGCCTCGATGGTAGTCCCGCGCGGCGATGTTACCATATCCTTAAGCTCTCCGGGATGCCTTCCGGTTTCCAACGCCAGCTTTGCGCTGCCGAGCATTGCCTGCTCCGCGAAAAGGTACGCCTTATCGCGCGGAAGTCCCTCCGCAACGCCCGCGTCCGCAAGCGCTTCAATCATCATAAAGAAATATGCGGGAGATGAGCCGGAGATTGCGACAACCGCGTCTATCTGCTCCTCCGCTATTATCTCGGCTTTTCCGCATACCGAAAGCAAGCCGATAACCGTTTCTGTTTCGCCCTTTTCCATATTCGCGGCGGGGCAGACGGCTATCATTCCCTCGCCAATCATAGCGGGGGTGTTGGGCATTGTTCTCACTATCTTTGTTCCCGCGTTAAAGCGCTCCGAGAGCCATTTGAGCGTCTTTCCGGGCGCTACGGTGACGATAATCGCGTCCTTTTTAACGCTGTCCTTTATATCCGAAATGACGCTCTCGTAATACTGCGGCTTGACCGTAAGGAAGATAATATCGCTGTTTTCGGCAAGCGCTTTTGCGCTCTTTTCCGCCCTTGCGCCAAGCTCCTCCGCCTTTTTAAGCGCCTTTTCGTTTACGTCGCAGGCAAGCGCCTCGCACACTCCCGCGCGGATAACTCCCGCCATGAACGCGCCGCCCATATTTCCCGTTCCGATAAATCCTACCTTCATAAAAAACCTCCGCAGCGCCCTTCCGCTTCCTTCGGCGCTTTCTCTTTGCTTATTCTATCATCCTTGCAGGCGCGTTACAATCATGATACAATCATAAAACATTTTTATCGGTAAAGGCGGAGGGACGCGCATGAAATACTCGTGGGTTATTTGGGATTTTAACGGAACGCTGCTTGACGACTGCGAGCTTAATATGCGCGTTATGGACGAAATGCTGCTTGAACGCGGAAAGCCGCCGATGCAGGGGCTGGAGGACTATCGCCGCCGCTTCTGCTTCCCCGTAATCAAGTATTATGAAAACGTTGGCTGGGACTTTTCGGAGTATACCTTCAAGGAGCTTGCCGAAGACTATGTAAGGCGCTATAAGGCTGGCTGCTCCGCCTGCGGGCTTTTCCCCGATGTGCTGCCCGCGATGGATGCCCTCTCCGAAAACGGAATAAAGCAGGCGGTGCTTTCCGCAAGCGAAATAGAGCTTCTGCGCCGCCAGCTTGGTGAGCTTGGAATTTTGGAAAGGCTGGGCGCGGTTGCGGGAGTTGAGGATATTTTCGCCTCCGGCAAGGCTGAGCTTGGCAAGCGCTTCATTATAAAAGCGGGAATCGACCCGAATGCGGCGTTTGCGACGTCGGGTGGGCTAGACCTGAAGGC
>CAZUTB010000283.1:0-3543 GCA_964622905.1 uncultured Oscillospiraceae bacterium
ATATCCGTGCGGGTCTGCGTCTGCGGGAGCAGCTCGGTGTGGAAAGCCATCATAGCCACTTCCTCAAGCACTACGGCGTTGTGAACAGCCTCCATAGCGTCCTTGCCCCATGTGAACGGACCGTGATGCCTTACCAGCACGGCGGGAACATACACGGGGCTTATGCCGTTCTGCTCAAAATGCCGCGCTATAAGCTTTCCGGTTTCAAGCTCGTAGGCGCGCTCTACCTCCTCCTCGGTAAGCGAGCGGGTGCAGGGGACTGCGCCGTAGATATAATCCGCGTGCGTAGTGCCGTAGGGAGGGATATCACGGCCTGCCTGCGCCCATATCGTAGCCCAGCGGGAATGAGTATGGACTATTCCGCCAACGCTCTCAAAGCGCTTGTAAAGCTCCATATGCGTGGGGGTGTCGGAGGAAGGGTTAAGCTTGCCCTCAACCTTGCTGCCATCAAGGTCCATAACAACCATGTCGTCGGGCGAAAGCTCCTTGTACGGCACTCCGGAGGGCTTTATAACGAAAAGCCCCTTGTCGCGGTCTATTCCGGACACATTGCCCCAAGTGAAGGTTACCAGCTTGTGCTTGGGCAGAAGCATATTCGCTTCGTAAACCTCGCGCTTTAATTCCTTAAGCATAAATCCTCCTGTGCCTTATCAGGCGTTCTCCGCCTTAATTTTCTTCAGGCGCTTCATTACGTCGTTTTCGCCTCTGCCGAAGTAGTCATGCAGCCTGCGGTATTCGGCAAAAAGGCTGTCGTAAATCTTTACATTCTCCGCGATGGGGCGGTAAACAAGGTCTTTCACCTTGCCCATTGTGCGGGCTGCGTCGAATACGCTGTCATAGCCGCCTTCCTTTTCGCCTGCGGCAACGGAGGCAAAGATTGCGCTTCCGAGGGCGGGACCCTGCGCGCTGCCCGCAATCTTAACGGGCATTCCGAGTACGTCCGCGTAAATCTGCATCGCCATCGGGTTCTTCTGGCTGATTCCGCCGGAGGCGAAGAATTCCTCAACGGCAACACCGTTCTCGCGGTAGTTTTCGATAATCATTCTCGTTCCGTAGGCGGTTGCCTCTATGAGCGCTCTGTACATTTCCTCGGCGGTGGTCTGGAGCGTCATTCCGAGCATCATGCCCGTCAAATCAACGTCAACCAGCACTGAGCGGTTTCCGTTCCACCAGTCGAGCGCGAGCAGTCCGCTCTGCCCGGGGCGCAGCTTTTCCGCCTTCTCGGTCAAAAGCTGATGCACGGAAAGCCCCTTCTTTTTGGCTTCGTCATAATATTCGGGCGGGCAGGCGTTGTTTACAAGCCACGCAAAATGGTCGCCGACGCAGGACTGCCCCGCCTCATAGCCCGCAAAGCCGGGCATAATTCCGTCCTCAACAACACCGCACATTCCGGGAACCTGCTTTTCCTCGCGCCCCATCATCATATGGCAGGTCGAGGTTCCGATTATCGCAAGCATCTTGCTCGGACCGTCGATTCCTACCGCGGGAACGCAGACGTGCGCGTCAACATTGCCTATCGAAATTGCGATTCCGGCTTTCAGCCCGAGGCGCTTTGCCATTTCCTCGGTAAGGCTTCCTGCGCGGTTTCCAAGGGGAGTTACGGGGCAGCTGAGCTTTTCTGCAATAACGTTTTCCATTCTGGGGTCAAGCGCGCGGAAGAATTCCTTGTCGGGGTAGCCCGTGGTCTTGTTGTACATCGCCTTATAGCCGGCGCAGCAGGAGTTGCGGGTTTCCTTGCCGCAAAGCTGCCATACTATCCAGTCCGCCGCCTCAACCCACGCGTCCATAGCAGCGTATACCTCGGGCGCTTCGTCAAGTACCTGCCAAAGCTTCGGGAACGCCCACTCGGAGGAAATCTTTCCGCCGTAGTTTTTCAGCCATTTTTCGCCGCGCTTTTCGGCAATCTCGTTGAGCCTGCTCGCTTTGTCCTGCGCCGCATGGTGCTTCCAAAGCTTAACGTAGGCGTGTGGATTGTGTTTGAACTCGTCAAGGAAGCAGAGCGGAGTTCCGTCCTTCTTGACGGGCAGAACGGTGCAGGCGGTGAAATCCGTGCCTATTCCTATAACGTCCTCGGGGCTTACTCCGGAGGCCCTCATAACCTCGGGAATCGTCACGGTAAGCACGTCCACATAGTCCTGCGGATGCTGGAGCGCCCAGTCCTGCCCGAGCTTTTCGCCCGTAGGGAGCGCCTTTTCCATTACCGCGTGCGGGTACTCGTAGACCGCGGAGGCAATCTCCGCTCCGCTCTTTGCGTCAACCAAGAGCGCGCGCCCTGAAAGCGTTCCGTAATCAACACCAATGACATACTTGCTCATTTCTTCTCTCTCCTTATTGCGTTATGTGTTTGATGGGAATTCCCAGCTCAACATTTCGGATTCCTCGTGCTGCCCCGCTATCATCCTAAGCAGCTTTGCGGCGGCTGCTACTCCCAGCTGCTCCTTGGGGTGCCCAAGCGAGCGGAGCGGGGGAAGGGAAAGCCGCGAGTAAATGGAGTTATCAAAGCTGAAAAGCGTTACAGGCGTTTCGGTCGGGTGCGAGGCAAGATACTGCCGCGCCGCCGTTGCGATTTCATCGTTGTAGCATACAAGCGCCGTTACTCCCGTAAAATCGGGATAGCGCAGAGCGCCCTGCAAAAACGCCTGCTTGTTGTCGGTCGAGAACCATGCAACATCCTCGTCGCGAAGCGGAAGCCCCGCCTGAGCTATTGCATCAGCATAGCCGCGGAAGCGCTCATGCCCCTGCATATCGTCGCTCTTGAAGATTCCCGCTATATGCGTGTGCCCCTCGCGTATAAGGCACTCCGTTATCTGCTTTCCGCCCTCATAATCATTCATAACAACATGAACGGCGTTTTGCAGCTGCGAGTAATAGTTATTGATGAAAACCATCGGAATGTTCTGCTTTTGCAGCTCCTCATAGAGCTTGATGTTGGGGTTTGGGAGCGCGGATTTTGTTCCCTCAACGATAAGCCCGTCAACGGGATGGTCTAGGAGATTTCGCAGTATATCCCGCTCCGTATCGAGCCTTGAGCCGGTCGCTACAAGGTTCATTGTGCAGTTGTTCTGGCTCAGAGTGCTTTCAATACCCCTTATTATGGAAGGAAAAATGTAATCCGTTATGTAGGTTGTTATAACTCCTACCGTGAGGTGCGCCGTCTGCTTTCTCGGCATTCTTCCTATATATGTTCCGCTGCCCCTGCGGCGGTATACAAGCCCGTCGCGCTCAAGAATCGCTATTGCCTGACGGACAGTCTGCCGCGAGAGCGAATGGGTTTCCTGCAATTCCTGCTCTGTCGGAAGCGTATCGCCAACGGCGAAGGTTCCGCCCATTATCTGCTCGCGAAGCTCGTCTGCCAGCTGTCTGTATTTTGCTTGCTCTTTCATGCTTCGTACCTCCGTTTTCAAAGAAAGTATAGCATATTGATATTCCCGTTGCAATATATGTACGGACAAATTATCCCTTCAAAAACAGCTTTCTTGACAAATGTCCTATTCGGGTTTAGGATGTATTCATCTTATTTTTGGATTCGGAGGCTTTGAAAAT
>CAZUTB010000284.1:0-3541 GCA_964622905.1 uncultured Oscillospiraceae bacterium
TTCAGGCTACAAGCAGCATTCTTCAGGGCGTAGGCAGGCAGTATATACCTATGTATACGCTGATTGCGGGCGTGCTGGTCAAAATAACGCTTAACTATTTCCTTGTTGTGAACCCTAAGATAAACATTTTCGGCGCGCCAATATCCTCGGTTGCCTGCTATACTGTGAGCATGGTTCCGAATATTTACTACTGTATGAAGTATACAGACACGAAATTCGACTTTATGGCGCTTATCGTCCGCCCCATACTTGCCACGCTCATTATGGGCGCGGCGCTCTTTGCGGGAATGAAGCTTATCGGAACTGGAACGCTCGCGACGCTCGCGCTCATTATTGTCGCCATTGTCGTTTATCTTGCGGCTATCATCGTAACGGGAGCTATGCCGCGAAGCGAGGTGCATTTGCTGCCTGCGGGCAGAAAGCTCGAAAGGCTGCTCATCAGGCTGCACATTTATAAGCGTGAAGAGGTTGAAAGCGATGACTGATATTACCGTTGTTTCTCTCGGGTGCGGGCATCCGGAGGATATAACCCTAAGAACCCTCTCGGAGCTGAAAAGCGCGCCGCGCGTATTTTTGCTTACGGAAAGAATGCCGTCCGCAGAACTCTTAAAACGCGAGGGCGTTACGTTTTCGACTATGGACGACCTTTATGAAAGCGCAGAGGATTTTGACGAGCTTTCCGAAAAAATAGCAGAGCGCCTTATTATAAGCGCTCCGCTTTGCTACGCCGTTTTTGACGCGGCGCGCGACGAGGGCGTAAAGCGCCTTATGAAAAAAGCGGACGGAAAAGCAAACATCAACGTGCTTCCCGGGGTTTCCGAGGCTTCCGCGGTGGAGGCAAGGGCGTTTCGCCACGGCGCAAGCGCAGGGGATGGGGTTATAACCGTTTCCGCCTATTCCTTGACGGAGGAAATCATTGAGCCGAAGCTTCCCATGATAATAACCGAGATTAATTCGCGCATACTTGCCGGAGAGGTGAAGCTGAGGCTCACCCGCGTTTACTCCCCCGAGCATAAGGTGTACTACGAGCGCGGAATAAGAATGAGTGAGATAGCGCTTGAGGACTTGGACAGGCGAAAGGAATACGACCACACCTCGGCGGTGTATGTTCCTTCTGCGGATATTTCTGAGCGCGCGGGCTATACGGTTTCGGACCTTTGCGATATCCTGTCGCTCCTGCTTGGCGATAACGGATGCCCGTGGGATAAGGAGCAGACGCACGAGAGCCTGCGGAAATATCTTATCGAGGAAGCGTTTGAAACAGTGGACGCTATTGACTCCGGCGACCCCGATAAGATATGCGACGAGCTGGGCGACGTGCTGCTTCAGGTTGTCTTTAACGCAAGCTACGCAAAAAAACACGGTGAATTTGATATTATTGATGTGGCTTCTTCCGAATGCCGCAAGATGATTCGCCGTCACGAGCATATTTTCGGAGCGCGCAGGCTGGGCAGCGCAAACGATGTAAGCCTCAACTGGGAAAAGGTGAAGCGCGCGGAAAAGGGGCTTAAAAGCGTTGCGGATTCCATGCGCGATGTTCCTGCGTCGTTTCCCGCCCTTATGCGCGCCGAAAAGGTTCAGGATAAGGCTAGAAAAGTCGGCTTCGACTGGAACACGCCCGTGGAGGCTATGGAGAAGGTCAAGGAGGAAACAGAGGAGGTTCTTGCGGAGCTGAGCGTGGGGCGCGACCCAGGCGAGGAGCTTGGAGACCTTCTGTTTTCAGTTGTCAATGTAGTTAGGCTTTCCTCCCTCTCGCCGGAGCTGATACTGAGAAGCGCCGTTGATAAGTTTGTCCGCCGCTTTTCAAGCATGGAAAAATTGATTTTGGATGATGGAAAATCACTGGAATGCTTGACTTTAGCGGAAATGGATGTATACTGGACAAGGGTAAAGGCTGATAACGGTGTTTTGTAGCATTGAGAGCATATTTGCACATTAATGTTAGAGCCGTATTTAACCTGCGCCCGATGAGTATTGTAGATTTCTTCCGCAGCGACTGATTTCCTAATTGGATTTGGTTTGAGCCCGACGCGCATATTGACAGCGCCGGACCGCGGAGGAATCGCCGCTTCGAAGATACGAAGCGCATATGGTCAAAAACGATAAGGAGGTTCTACTGAAATGAACAAAACTGAACTGAGCGCTGCAATTGCTGCAAAGACCGGACTTACCAAGAAGGATGCCGAGGCGGCGCTGAACGCGACCGTTTCCGTAATCAGTGACGCCCTCAAGGCTGACGACAAGGTTCTGCTGGTTGGCTTTGGCTCTTTTGAGACCAAGTCCCGTCCTGCCCGCAAGGCTCGCAATCCCCGTACCGGCGAGGAAATCAAGATTGCTGCTTCCAAGGCTCCCGTATTCAAGGCCGGCAAGGCTCTCAAGGAGCTTGTAAACGGCTGAGCTTAAGTATGCTTTCGGTCTATACCTTGCGGTATAGACCCTTTTTATTTTGGAGGATGTATGAGGCTGGATAAATACCTGAAGGTTTCTAGAATTATCAAAAGAAGAACGGTAGCGAACGAGGCATGCTCCGGCGGAAGGGTTTCGCTTAACGGAAAGCAGGCAAAGCCCGGCGCTGAGGTAAAAGAGGGCGATAAGCTCGAAATACGCTTCGGCGACCATTACGGGCGCTATGAAATCGTTTCCGTCAACGAACACGCCACCAAGCAGAACGCGGACAGTATGTATCGCGTGCTTGAGGAGGACGCGGAAACCGTTAAGGAGCGCGGATGAGCGCGCCATATGATAAAACAACCGCAATAATCGTTTGCGGCGGCAGCGCAGCGCGGATGGGGCTTAAGGTCAACAAGGTGCTTTTGCCTGTGCGCGGCTTAAGCTCTGTTCAGCGCTCCGCTGTTTTACTGCGCCCTTTTTGCCGTGAGATTATCATAGTATGCCGCCGCGAGGATGAAAGCGAGATGCGCGCACAGCTTATGGCGGTTATTAAAGATGGCGGATTTACGCTGGTTTACGGCGGAGATACGCGCAGGAAATCCGTTGAAAACGGGCTTAACGCGGCGCAGGATGACACGGAATACGTTATAGTCCATGACGGAGCGCGCCCTTTGGCGACTCCCGAAATGGTTAAAAGAAGCCTTGATGCCGCAAGAAAATGCGGAAGCGGAATCTGCGCTGTCAGGTGTGTTGATACTATCAAGCGCGCGGATGACAATGGAGATGTGACCGAAACGCTTGACAGAAGCGGCGTCTGGCAGATTCAGACCCCGCAGAGCTTTTCCTTCCCGCTGCTCAAAAGGGCATATGCGGAGGATAAAAGCGACACGACCGACGATGCCGCGCTTATTGAGAAGATGGGCAGGAAGGTCAGGCTCGTCGAGGGCGGCAGGCGAAATATTAAATTGACAACGCAGGAGGACTTAGCGCTTATGGAAGCATTCCTGCCTATCAAAGCGCATATCGGGCATGGCTATGACGTTCACAGGCTTATCGAAGGCAGAAAACTCGTGCTGTGCGGAGAAGAGATTCCGTATGCGACGGGGCTGCTTGGGCCCAGCGACGCCGATGTCGCGGTTCACGCGCTCAT
>CAZUTB010000285.1:0-3539 GCA_964622905.1 uncultured Oscillospiraceae bacterium
CGGACAATTTCATCCGCAAGCGCTGAAAGCACAAGGTTTTCGCGGTTCAGCTCCATATGCTTGCTGTCTATCTTTACCAGTGTCAGCAGGTCGGAAATTATCGCGTTCAGCCTGTCAATTTCCTTGTTCATATCCTGCATGAATTCAAGCCGCATTTCGGGCGGCATTGCAGGCTCATAAATCATGTTTTCCAGCAGTATCTTCATTGTTGCAAGCGGGGTTTTCAGCTCGTGGCTTGCGTTTGATACAAACTGGCTTCTGCTTTGGTCAAGGGACTCAAGCTTTTCGCTCATCGCGTTGAAGGTGTCCGCAAGGTGCTGCATTTCGCCGGAGGAGCGGACGGTAACGCGCGCCGAAAAATCGCCCTTCGCCATCCTTTGTATTCCTCGAGTCAGCGCGGCTATCGGGTTTGTTACCCAGCGCGAGAAAAACAGGGCGATAAGGCAGGCGGCGGCTGCGGCGACAACGAAAATGAGGATTATTCTGTTCTGCATTTTGTTTAGGGTAGCCATCATTTCATCAACCGGCGAGGAATAAAGCAGCGCGCCCGTTACAATTTCGTTATCATATACAGCGGTGGTGTAATAGCCTGCCCACTCGTTGCTGTCGCCCGACTGCAAAAGCAAAAGCGCGCCGCCTGCGGATTCGGCGCTTTCGCTGTCCCCGAAATGATGAAGACCGTAGTCCGAAAATTTCTCTCCGGAAAGAACGCTGCTTACTTCATTGAGGCTCAGGCGCTTGCCGTTCAGTTTTGAGTAGGTGTCCGTCTGAACCTTTCCGCTTGCGTCAACGATTATCAGCCGCCCGCCCATTGCCGCTCCCGCGCTCATCAGCTTTGAGTATACGTTTTGCGACATACAGCTGTTGACGTCGTCGGTTATGGAAAGCGCAAGCTTTTCAAGCTCGACGCGCTCGCTGCTTATCTTCTGCTCAAAAAGATAGTCGCCCACCAGCGTTGTCAGCTGCTCCGCGACAACTACGAACGCGGCGCCGATGATTAGCAGGAAGGCGAACAGTATCTTCCACCGAAGCGCAATATATCTTTTTTTAGTCTTTGTCCGTGAAATAGTAGCCAACTCCCCACTTAGTGAAGATGAACTCAGGCTTGGAGGTATCGCGCTCTATCTTTTCACGCAGGCGGCGGATATGCACGTCTACGGTGCGGGCGTCGCCCATGTAATCGTACTTCCATACGGATTCGAGCATACTCTCGCGGCTGAAAACCTTTCCGCGGTTTGTAATGAACATAAGCAGCAGGTCGAATTCCTTCGCCGTAAGCTTAATATCCTTGCCCGCCAGCGAAACGGAGCGGTTGATAACGTTAACCTCCATATCGCGGACGCGGATTATCTTCTTTTCGTTAACCTTTGCAGTCATCGTGGCGCGGCGGAAAATTGTCTTTATTCTCGCCTTAACCTCAAGGATGTTGAACGGCTTGGTCATATAATCGTCCGCGCCGTATTCAAGCCCGAGAATTTTATCCATGTCCTCGCCCTTGGCGGTGAGCATGATAATAGGAACGTTGCTTGTTTCGCGGATGCGCTGGCATACCTCTATGCCGCTCATCTTGGGAAGCATTACGTCCAGAAGAACGAGGTCGAATATGGAGGACTGAAATTTCTCTATCGCTTCCTCGCCGTCGCAGGCAGAGTCAATATCATATCCGTCCTGCTCAAGAGAGAAACGGAGTCCTTTAATAATAAGCGGCTCGTCGTCCACTAAAAGGATACGCTTAGCCATCAATAATCCCCCTGTTCAACCGTTATTCCCAGACAAGACTTATTTTATACTAAATCATGTAACAAAATCAAGAGAAACGCAATAGAAAAAACACAGATTTATGAGAATTTTGTTGCCTTAGAGGTTAAAATTGTTTCGGCGCTGTATTTTTATCGTCAAATGGATGAAAAATCTGTGTTTATCGGTTACTATAATCGGTGATGCAGCCGCGTATGCGGCTTCGGAGGGATTATGGAAAAACGCCGCAGGACGATAAAGATTTTCATAAGCGTGTTTTTGTCCGTTGGGCTTACCGCGCTAATATTCTTCTTTTCTTCACAGGACGGGGGAACGAGCGGAGCCTTAAGCGAAACGATTCTCAATTTTCTTCTTCGCCTTTTCGGAGTAAAGCCCGACGCGGCGTGGTATTCTCAGCTTCATCATCTTCTGCGCAAGCTTGCGCACCTTTCGGTGTTCGGAACGCTTGGCGCTCTGTATTATGCGTCTTATCAGTTTGCGATGCCCAAAATAGCATGGCTTCCTGCCGTATTAACCGCTTTTCTCTACGCATGCATTGACGAATATCATCAGAGCTTTGTTTCGGGCAGGGGAGCGGCGCTTCGCGATGTGCTGATTGATACTACGGGCGCGGCTATATTTATCACGGCAGTGCTGCTTATAAGGTATGTTTTCACCGCCTCCGGCAGACCGAGCTTTTCAGCTACAAGAAAGAAACGAACATAATAATTGAGAACGTCATAAAAACGCCGCCGGACAAGCAATAATCCGACGGCGCATTTAATTTATAACAGATGTTTTTACTGCTTACTTTAGGTATTCACCCACAAGCTTGTTTACCAAGGAGCCGTCTGCCTTTCCGCCTATCAGCGGCATCAGCACGCGCATCAGCTTGCCCTTATCCTTCTGGGTCGGCTCGGTTATTCCGGCTTCGCCAAGAGCCTTTACGATAAGCTCTCTTATCTCGCCTTCGTCCATGCGCTTAGGCGCAAATTCGCCGTATACCGCAATGCGGTTTCTGCATTCTCTTAAGATATCCTCGCGGGATGCGGGGGTAGTGTCTATGGTTTCCTGCGCTTCCTTCATTTCCTTATATATAACCGCGTTCTCCTCATCCTCTGTAAGGTTCGCGCGCTTGTCTATCGCCTTGGATTTGAGCGCGGAAAGCAGGAGGGAAAGCGCCTCCTTGCGCGGCTTGTCGCCCGCCTTCAATGCGTCCATCATCGCTTTTCTTACGGTGTCAATCTTGCTCATAACATTTATCTCTCCTTATCATATAATACTATTGCAGCTTATTTATTGGCATGAACGGATTTTGCTCCGCCCGACATTGCCTCGTGCTCCTTTTGCAGCTCGCGCATAAGCGTAACCGAGTCCCAGTCCTTGTTGGTTTCCGTCAGGATTGCTTTGAGCGGAACGCTTGGCGCGTGAAGAGCGCGCGCTTCTAAAAGGAATCTGCTCACAAGCCCCTCGGGAAAATCGCAGAAAACGAGCATTTCATCCTTAAGCTCATCGCCGCTGTACTTTTCGTAATTGTCTGTATTGCCGGCGCAGAGCGCCGAAAGGGGAAGGGAGTATTCTTCCGCTGTTACCTCGCGAAGACGTATTTTGCAGCGCATAGCGGCGAATCTCAGCTTAGAGCCTTTATCTCCCGAAAGATTGTAGCATAGCATAAGCGCCAATCGTATCACCTCGTTCTTTATTATCTAGTTTGTCAAAAAACCAATTGTTGCTCTAGGGATGCAATGAAGGGGCTAGCCTCTTCATTTGAAATCCGCAGGGGTGGCTTTGCCGCCCCGAGG
>CAZUTB010000286.1:0-3535 GCA_964622905.1 uncultured Oscillospiraceae bacterium
CTCCGCTCCGTCGGAGAGCTGCTGCAAAACCAGATTCGCATCGGTCTTACCCGTCTTGAGCGCGTAGTCCGCGAGCGCATGGCTGTTCAGGACTCCAACGATGTCCGCCCCGGCGACCTTATCAATATCCGTCCGGTTTCCGCGGCAATCAAGGAATTCTTCGGTTCATCTCAGCTGAGCCAGTTCATGGATCAGCCGAACCCGCTTGCCGAGCTTACGCATAAGCGCCGCCTTTCGGCTCTCGGCCCCGGCGGCTTGAACCGCGATCGCGCAACCTTTGAGGTTCGTGACGTTCACTATTCGCATTACGCCCGCATTTGCCCGATTGAAACTCCTGAAGGACCGAACATCGGTCTTATCGGTTCTCTGGCGAGCTATGCGCGCATCAATGAGTACGGCTTTATCGAAGCCCCCTATCGCCGCGTTGATAAGACGACCGGAAAGGTAAGCGATGAAATCGTTTACATGACCGCCGACGAGGAGGATTTCTATAAGGTTGCTCAGGCAAATGAGCCTCTTGAGAGCGACGGCGCTTTCGTCAACGACCGTGTAACCGTCCGCGATAAGGCTGAAATCATTCAGGTAGACAAGAAGGACGTTGATTACATCGACGTCAGCCCCCGTCAGGTGGTTTCCGTTGCTACCGCAATGATTCCCTTCCTTGAAAACGACGACGCTACCCGCGCGCTGATGGGCTCCAACATGCAGCGTCAGGCAGTTCCGCTTCTCAGACCCGAAGCGCCTATTATCGGAACGGGCATGGAGTTCAAGGCGGGTCATGACAGCGGCGTAGTCGTGCTTGCAAAGGAAAGCGGCTATGTTTCCAAGGTCAGCGCCAGCTATATAGAGATTAAGGGCGATGATAAGGAAACCCACACCTATAAGCTTGAGAAATTCATCCGCTCCAATCAGGGCACCTGCTGTAATCAGCGCCCTGTTGTAAGCGCTGGTCAGCGCATTGAGAAGGGCGACCTTCTTGCGGACGGACCCAGCACGGATAAGGGTGAAATCGGTCTTGGCAAAAACGTACTTATCGGCTTCATGACTTGGGAAGGCTATAACTACGAGGACGCCGTTCTTATCAGCGAAAAGCTCGTTAAGGAGGACAAGTACACCTCGATTCATATCGAGGAGTTCGAGTCCGAGGCGCGCGATACCAAGCTTGGACCGGAGGAAATGACCCGCGATATTCCCAACGTCGGTGACGACGCCATAAAAGACCTTGACGAGGACGGAATTGTCCGTATCGGCGCAGAGGTTCATGCAGGCGATATTCTTGTAGGCAAGGTAACCCCGAAGGGCGAAACCGAGCTTACCGCAGAGGAGCGCCTCCTTCGCGCCATATTCGGAGAGAAGGCTCGCGAGGTTCGCGATACCTCTCTGCGTGTGCCTCACGGCGAGGGCGGAGTCGTTGTCGATGTGAAGATTTTCACCCGCGAGGACAAGGATGAGCTTTCTCCCGGAGTAAACATGAAGGTTCGCGTTTACATCGCTCAGAAGCGCAAAATAAGCGTCGGCGATAAGATGGCAGGCCGCCATGGCAACAAGGGCTGTATTTCGAGAATCCTGCGCGAAGAGGATATGCCTTTCCTTCCGGACGGCACTCCGCTTGAGATAGTCCTGAATCCTCTGGGCGTTCCTTCCCGTATGAATCTCGGTCAGGTTCTTGAGGTTCACCTCGGAATCGCCGCCAAGTCGCTTGGCTGGCACGTTGCTACGCCTGTTTTCGACGGAGCAACCGAGGAAGAAATTGAGGATTGCCTTGAGCAGGCAGGCCGCCGCCGCGATGGTAAAACCGTGCTGTACGACGGTCGTACCGGCGAGCAGTTCGAGAATCCCGTAACGGTCGGATATATGTACTTCTTAAAGCTCGGCCACATGGTTGACGATAAGATGCACGCTCGTTCCACCGGTCCTTACTCCCTCGTAACGCAGCAGCCTCTGGGCGGCAAGGCTCAGTTCGGCGGTCAGCGCTTCGGAGAAATGGAAGTTTGGGCGCTTGAGGCCTACGGCGCGGCTAACACCCTTCAGGAAATACTGACCGTTAAGTCGGATGACGTTGTGGGCAGAGTCAAGACCTACGAAGCCATCGTAAAGGGTCAGAACATTCCTCAGGCGGGCGCTCCCGAGGCGTTTAAGGTTCTTATCAAGGAACTGCAGGCTCTTGCGCTCGATATAAGAGTGCTTGACGAGAATAAACAGGAAATTATCATTCGCGAGCTTGAGGATGAGGACATGGAGCCTGCCGAGCATGAAAAGCGCTCTGCGGACGCTCTGCCCGATGCCGATGAACCTATATCCGGAGCTGAGGCTTCCGCCGACGATACGCTTGACGAGGAAGACTTCGACGACTTCGATATGGAAGACGCTCTTGATGACATTTCTCTGGATACGGACGACGATAACGATTTGTAATCCCGTCCGGCTGTTACCTTGAACTGAAGTATTGTAATTCATGGATTGCGAAGGGAGTGTACCCTTTTGTTTGAACTAAGCAACCTTGATTCCATTCAGATTGGCATGGCGTCTCCCGAAAAGATTTTGGAGTGGTCCTACGGCGAAGTGCTGAAGCCCGAGACTATAAACTACCGTACCCTCAAGCCCGAAAGGGACGGACTTTTCTGCGAGCGCATTTTCGGACCTACCAAGGACTGGGAGTGCAACTGCGGAAAGTATAAGCGTATGCACTATAAGGGCGTCATCTGCGATAAGTGCGGCGTTGAAGTAACCAAGAGCAAGGTTCGCCGTGAGCGCATGGGTCATATAACCCTTGCCGCTCCCGTGAGCCATATCTGGTACTTCAAGGGCATTCCGAGCAGAATGGGAATGCTTCTGGACATTTCGCCCAGAGCGCTTGAAAAAGTGCTGTATTTTGCCAACTTCATCGTGCTTGACCCGGGCGATACCGACCTCAAGCTGCATGAGCTGATAACCGACCAGCGCTATCGCAACACTCAGGCTAAGTACGGCAACGATTCCTTCCGCGCCGGAATGGGTGCAGAGGCTGTGCTGGAAATGCTCAGAGAGCTTGACCTTGATAAGATTTCCGTGGAGCTTAAGACGGAAATCGCCGCTCTTATCGAAAAGGAGCGCGACCGCGAGGTAGAGGGTCAGAAGCGCGCCCGCGCAATCAAGCGGCTTGAGGTGGTCGAGTCCTTCCGCCAGAGCAACAATAAGCCCGAGTGGATGATTATGACCGTTGTTCCGGTAATTCCTCCGGACTTGCGTCCTATGGTTCAGCTTGACGGCGGACGCTTCGCCACCAGCGACCTTAACGACCTCTACCGCAGGGTTATCAACCGCAACAACCGCCTTAAGCGGCTGCTTGAGCTTGGCGCTCCCGATATCATTGTCAGGAACGAAAAGCGTATGCTGCAGGAAGCCGTTGATGCGCTTATCGACAACGGCCGCCGCGGACGCCCCGTAACCGGACCCGGCAACCGCGCACTTAAGAGCCTTTCGGACCTCCTTCGCGGCAAGCAGGGACGTTTCCGTCAGAACCTCCTCGGCAAGCGCGTTGACTATTCCGGACGCA
>CAZUTB010000287.1:0-2421 GCA_964622905.1 uncultured Oscillospiraceae bacterium
TCAGCTTTTACTGTTCGGCATTCGCCTCACGGTCGTAAAAGCTGCAAGGAAGCGGTATAGATACCGCTCCTCGGGGCGGCAAAGCCACCCCTGCGGATTACAAAAGAAGGGAGACCCTTCTTTACATCCCCAGAGCAACCGTCAGGGGTTTTACAAAGTAACAATCAGGGGTTTTGACAGGCTGTTGCCGATACTGTATTAGAGGATAAAAGCTGAATTTTAGCGAAATAAAGTAAAGCCTCCGGCACAAGAGCGCGCCGGAGGCATTTTGAAAAGGATGTGCGAAAAATGCTGAAGGAAACGGCTCAAAAGCATCTTACCGAAAAGCTTCTACCCTTCTGGCAGGGGCTTAAGGACAATGAGTTCGGCGGCTTTACCGGCTATGTGTCATACGAGCTTCACGCGGATAAAAGGGCGGAAAAGGGCTGCATACTGAACAGCCGGATTCTGTGGTTCTTTTCAAACGCCTATACCCTTCTCAGGGATGAAGGTCTGCTTGAATACGCAAAGCACGCGTATGAGTTCATGCAGAAATGCTTTGACGGCGAGTTCGGCGGAATATACTGGAGCATGACCTATGACGGGAAGCCGTCCGACACAACAAAGCATACCTACAATCAGGCGTTCGCAATCTACGCGCTTTCATCCTATTATGAGGCGAGCGGCGACGAGCGCGCCCTTGAAAAGGCGAAGGAGCTTTTCAGCCTTATCGAGGGAAAATGCCGCGACGAAAACGGCTATCTCGAGGCTTTCCGCCGCGATTTTTCGCCCGAAATCAACGATAAGCTGTCCGAAAACGGAGTTGTCGCGTCAAGAACGATGAACACGCTTCTGCACGTTTTTGAGGCCTATACGGAGCTATATCGGGTAAGCGGCGATGAAAAAGTAAAAAGCTGCCTTTACTTCATATTCGATGTGTTTGAAAACAAAATCTACAATCCCGAAAAGCACCGTCAGGAGGTGTTTTTCGATATGGATTATAATAGCCTTATCGACCTGCACTCCTATGGCCATGATATAGAAACCTCGTGGCTTATGGACAGGGGCTGCGAAATCCTCGGCGATGCGGAGCTGACGGAGAGAATACAGAGGATTACCGACGCGCTTGCCGCCGAGGTTTACGCGCGCGCGTGGCATCAGCACAGCCTTTACGCCGAGTGCGAGCGCGGAAGGGATGATAAGACGCGCGTATGGTGGGTTCAGGCGGACACCGTATTAGGCTTCATAAATATGTTCAAAAAGCACCCGACGGAAACCGCGTATTATGACGCCGCCGAGCAGACATTAAGCTGCATTATGGACAAGCTGGTTGACAAGCGCGCAGGCTCCGAATGGTTCTGGGCGCTTGACGACAGCCTAAAGCCCATTGAAGGAAAGCCGATAGTAGAGCCGTGGAAATGCCCATATCACAACGGCAGAATGTGCATGGAGCTGATTAAGCGTCTCTGAAAAGGAGGAGAACGATGATTCACCCAAAGTATTACAGCCAAAAAAGCGAGCAGGAAGCCCTGCTTGAGAGGAAAAACGAGAAAACAGCTTATTACAACGGGCTTTTCACAAGATATAAGTACCCTGTTCTGACGCGTGCTCATGCGCCGATTGAGTGGCGCTATGACCTTGACGACAGGACGAACCCCCTGTTTATAGAGCGCCTTGGAATCAACGCGGTGTTCAATTCGGGCGCGATAATGATTAATGGCAAGTATACGCTTGTGGCAAGGGTTGAGGGAGCGGACAGGAAGAGCTTCTTCGCCGTTGCGCAGTCCGACAGTGGCGTTGACGGCTTCCGTTTTTGGGATAAGCCGATTCTCTTTGATGACACCGACATAAACGAAACGAACGTATATGATATGCGCCTTACCCTGCATGAGGACGGCTATATCTACGGAGTTTTCTGCTCGGAGAGCAAGGACACTAAAAGCTCCGACCTCTCGGCGGCGACTGCGGCGGCAGGAATCGTAAGAACAAAGGATTTGCAGAATTGGGAGCGGCTTCCGAACCTTGTTACCCTTCGCAGCCCGCAGCAGCGCAACGTTGTGCTGCATCCGGAATTTGTAAAAGGCAAGTACGCGTTCTACACCCGCCCGATGGACGATTTTATTGATACCGGTTCAGGCGGAGGAATCGGCTTCGGGCTTTGCGACGATATAACTCACGCGGTAATCGACGAGGAAAAGCTGACCTCGATGAGAAAGTACCACACGATAACCGAGGCGAAGAACGGAGCGGGCGCAGTGCCGATAAAGACCGAAAGAGGCTGGCTGCACCTTGCGCACGGAGTACGCAATACAGCGGCTGGTCTGCGCTATGTGCTTTACGCCTTTGCAACCGCGCTTGACGACCCGTCAAGGGTTATCGCCGAGCCGGGCGGGCTTATGCTCGGACCCGTTGGCGAGGAGCGCGTAGGGGACGTAAGCAACG
>CAZUTB010000287.1:2431-3526 GCA_964622905.1 uncultured Oscillospiraceae bacterium
CAAACGGCGCAATCGTGAACGGGCAGGATGTTTACCTCTACTACGCCTCAAGCGATACGCGCCTGCACGTTGCGACTACGACGCTTGAAAGGCTTACCGATTACGTGTTCAACACGCCCTCCGACGCAGGGCGCTCCGTTCTGTGCGTTCGCCAGAGAATAGAGCTTATCGAAAGGAACGAGAAGCTGCTCAAAAGCAATGAACGATGAAATGACAATTAAGCCAATCGCGCATCTTTGCTGCGACCTGCCGACAAAGTTCGGCGTTCCGCGCCAGAGCGGGCTTTCGCCTGCGCTGACGAGCCTTATCGTGTTTGAAAAGGAATTTTCCGACAGGAACGCGATTCGCGGAATAGAGGAATACTCGCACCTTTGGCTCATATGGGGCTTTTCGGAAAACGGCAGGCGCGAGGGCTTTTCGGCTACGGTTCGCCCGCCGCGCCTTGGCGGCAACACCCGCGTAGGCGTTTTCGCAACCCGCTCGCCCTTCCGCCCGAACCCGCTCGGGCTGTCCTCGGTAAAGCTTATAGAGGTAACGAAAACGGAGGAAGGGCTGATAGCGCTTAAGGTTTCGGGCGCTGATTTGGTGAACGGAACGCCCATATACGATATCAAGCCCTATCTGCCGTATTCGGACGCGCATCCGGACGCCTTGGGCGGCTTCGGGCAGGAGCACAGCGGCGACCGCTTAAAAACCTTCTGCCCCGAGGAGCTGCTGAGTAAGCTCCCGCAAAGCGCCCGCGCCGCGCTTTCGGACATCCTTGCAAACGACCCGCGCCCCTCGTATCAGGACGACCCCGAGCGCACTTACGGCTTCCCGTATGCGGGGTGCGAGGTAAAATTCAGAGTCGTAAATGGCGTTGCAGAGGTCCTGTCCATTGAACCTGCTGTGCCTGCTCGCTGAAAACGCATCATTTATCGTTTCGGCAAACGTATAAATTACCATATTATACCGTAGGAGAGAGCGGCGTTCGCCCGCCGTAACCCATACATAAACCATTCATTAATGTGCGCGTCACAGGGCGGGAAAATACAGTTTTCCCCTACAGATGACGGTGGTGCATTATAATGTGTTTCAGTCCACCAAGCATAGCAA
>CAZUTB010000288.1:0-3515 GCA_964622905.1 uncultured Oscillospiraceae bacterium
CAGGTAAGCGTCCTCGCCCTCGCCGTACAGCTCTCGGTTCGGGATAACCCTTCTGCCGTTTGAGTCGGTCAGAATTATCTCGATGGAATCCCTGTAAAGGCAGATGTGCTTCTGCTTTGCGCCAAGATAATCTACTCTGCGAAAGCCAAGCATTTCCACATAGTATTCGGCGGTTCTTATCGGATTCGGAGTCGGGAAAACTGCAAGCAGCGATGTAATAGCCATGATTATTCTCCTTTAGCGGATTTTCTTTTATTATACATTATTACCGCTTCGCCGGCAATGCGCCGCAAATCGGTTACTTTCCTCTAAGACTTGAGATTTATGCGTGAATCTAGTATAATAGGTTGGAGATTCTGTATTTGTTTTCAAGGGCTGAGATAATGACCGCGCTTTCGGGACCGCACGGGGAGCTGAGAGCGCGCGGCGTTTTTGCTTTATACCGTGAAGCTTTATGGAGGGCATGGAGATATATTATGAGCGATGAATTCAAAACGCCTAAGCAGGAGCAGCAAATGCTCCCGATATACGGAGCGGAAAATAAAACCGCCGTCTGGCAGGCCCCCGTGCGCAAGCGCGGAGGGGCTTCCACAGGCGCGGAAAGGGTTGAGCAGAGGCCTGTTGTGCAGGTTAAGCGCACCGATACCATTTCCGGCGGCGCTATTCAGCAGAGCATTGATGACCGCTCCGCGCCCCGCGTTGTTAAGCGGGTTGAGCCAATGGCAGAGCCTGAGCAGGATATGCAGCTGAAAAAGGCGGAACAGAGCGCGATTCGCTCCGAAATCTCCGAGGAAAATTCCGCTGCGCCGCGCCGCCGCCGCCGCTCGTCAGGCGGGGAGGCACAGAGTGAGGCAGCGCCCCAGAGCGTTCCTACGCCGAATATGTATATGCGCGATGTGGCGTATGACCGCGAAAGGCGCGCGCCCGAAAAAAGAAACGATTATGTGATGCCCGTCAGGAGCGCGCCCCAGCCCCGTCAGGTTTATGATGACGAGCACTATCGCGCAAGCTCCCAGAGTGCCGAGGCCGCGCGCCAGTACAGACCGGCTGTGATTCCGTCCTCCCGCTCGCAGGCGCCGCAGTCGCCCGAGCGCGACTATATCGACAACGGGCTGCCCGAGGAGGATATGGAGCCGCCGCGCCGCCGCGGAGCGCTCATAGCCGTCATCGTTGTTGTGTCGCTTATCGCGCTTTTCTTCGGCGTTGTTTTCCTTACTCCCGCCTCCGACAGCGGAATCCTCGGCGCTATTACGAATCTGCGCGCGGGCATTGCGGGAGCGGCGGAGAACATAACCGGAAGCCTGCTTGGAAAAAAGAAGGATTACAGCGTTTCCGAATTCTCTGCAACCGTTTCGCGCGTTGCCGTCGGGAATGAAATCTGCCTTACCGCAACAACCGGCAAGGATGTTGAAAACGTAAGGCTTATCAACGACCTTGACGAGGTGCTTACCGCAAACGTAAGCCCTACAAGGAACAACAGCAACACAATCTGGGGAATCACGCTTGAGCAGAGCGACGCCTATGAGGGCGATGTAAGGCTTTCGATACTGGCAGGCGGCGAATGGACGCTTTCCGGAAACAGCATATATATCGAGGTTTACAGACCTTCCGTATCGCCCTCCGCAGAGCCTGTAATTACCCCGACCCCCACGGGAGCGCCGCAGGCGACCTATACTCCCGAGGCAGGTGTTATCGTTCTCACCTCGCCCGGAACTGCCGTGCCTGCCGGAACCGCAACGCCCGAGCCTGTGCCTGAAAACACCGCCGAGCCTACGGAGGAGCCGACGGAAGCGCCGACTCCCGAGCCCACAGCCGAGCCTAAGCCGACGGCGGAGCCTACAAAAGCTCCGACTCCTATGCCTTATTTCCCCGCAAGCGCGTCCGACGAGGCAGACCCGACTGCGCTTGGGCTTACAACCAAGATTATTGACGGCGGCAAAACCGTAACCTCCTTTACCCGCAAGTACGAGGTTCAGATGAGCGCTCCCGATGAGTATACTAAGTGGAAAGCGGGCGTACTTTGCTTCCGCGGCGGACCCTTCCGTCAAAACGCGGCGTTCGGAACAGCGGATATAACCGAGGAAAGCATGAGCATTCTTTGGGAAAATCCCGTTGGCGGCAAGGATACATATTACGGAGTTTACTGGACGGGTCAGCCCGTTATAGTCAAGTGGCCGCAGGATGTTCGGCAGATGATGAACATTTCCGAGGAGAAAAAGGCGGTCAGCACGCTCAAGGAAGTTATTTACTCCACTCAGGACGGAAAGATATATTTCTATGACCTGAATGACGGTGTGCAGACCCGCGATCCCATCGACCTTGGTTATCCTATGCGCTCCTCCGTTTCCCTCGACCCGCGCGGAATACCGCTCTTAGCCGTTGGTCAGGGAATATCAAAGCTCAGCGGAAAAACGGGCGATATCGGCTATTATCTGTTCAGCCTGCTCGACCAGAAGCAGCTTCTGTTCATAAACGGAAGGGATAAGAACGCCCTTGGAACCAACGGAGCGTTCGATTCCTCGGCGATATTCGACCACAACAGCGACACAATGATTGTTGCGGGCGAGAATGGTCTGCTGTATACGGTAAGGCTCAATCAGGAGTTTGACGTCGAGAACGTAACGCTCAAGATTACGCCCGAAATTGTCGCCTACGGCGCTAACGCTAAGAAGCAGGCGGCGACCAAGACCGGTGTTGAGGGCAGCGTTGCGATGTACGGCAGCTACGCGTATTACGCGGACGCTTACGGAATCCTGCAATGCGTTGACGAGAACACGATGACTCCCGTATGGGCTGTTGACACGGGCGATAACACCGACGCGACGATAGCGCTTGAAATGGAAGGGCTTGCAGTTTCGCTCTACACGGGAAACACCGAGTACGCCCGCTCCACCGGCAAGAAAACCTGCACGGTAAGGAAGCTCAACGCTCTCACCGGCAAGGAAATATGGAGCGTGGATTTCCCCGCGAGCTATATCAGCAACACGCAGACGGGCGTTATGGCGTCCCCGATAGTCGGCGAAAACGAGCTTTCCGATGTTGTAATCTTTACCATAATGAACAGCAAGAGCAAAAGCACCGTTGTTGCGCTTTACAAGGACAGCGGCAAGACCAAGTGGTCCTACGAGCTTGACGCGTCCACATGGTCCAGCCCTGTTGCGGTCTACACCGACAGCAGAGAGGCTTACATCATTCAGGGTGATAACGACGGAATCCTGACAATGCTCAGTTCCTCCGGCAAGAAGCTTTCCACCTTGGACCTCGGCGGCGCGATAATCGGAAGCCCTGCGGTCTACCAGAACAAGCTTGTTGTCGGAACGTCCGTTAAGAAGGACAGCAAGATTGTCTGCGTTGAGATAAAGTAAGCGGAGGCAGAATGAAAATCTTATACGGAACGGGAAATCCCGCGAAGCTTAGCACAATACGCGAAATGCTTGACGGGCTTCCCCTTGAGATTGTCGGGCTTTCCGAAATGGACTCCGTTTTTCCGCACATGGATATTGAGATAGACGAAA
>CAZUTB010000289.1:0-3508 GCA_964622905.1 uncultured Oscillospiraceae bacterium
TTTGCTATGGCAAGCAGCTTGATAACATAGCCCATCTCAGCGGCGTAGACAATATCATCCTTGGTTATCTTCGTGATTCCGTTGCGATAAATTTTATCAACCGGAATGCGGGCGTGGAACGCAAGTGAAGCCATTATAGAAAGCTTGTAGGTTGCGTCAAGCCCCTCGACATCCGCGCTCGGGTCAGGCTCGGCAAGCCCTAAGCGCTGCGCGTCAAACAGCACCTCTTCATAGCTGCAGCCGCGCTTTGTCATCTCCGTAAGGATATAATTGGTTGTGCCGTTGATTATGCCCATAACACAGGAGATACGGTTTGCGTGAAGCGCCTCGGTGAGCGTTTTGATAATGGGCACAGCGCCGCAGACGCTCGCCTCATAATAAAGCCCCGCCTTCGCAGCCTTCGCCGCCGCCTGAAGCAGATGCCAGTTCAGCGCAAGCGCAACCTTATTCGCCGTCACAACGGTTTTGCCCGCATTAAGCGCCCTGAGCATATAGTCCGTTGCGGGCTGCTCGCCGCCCATGAACTCGGCAACAAGCGTTATTTCGGGGTCTGCAAGCACGTCGTCGGGATTCGTAGTGAGAAGCTCCCTCGGAACGGGGCTGTTGCGCTGCTTGTTCACATCGCGGACGAGCATCCTCTTTATGGTGATATGCACGTCGTCGCGGTGAACGATATCCTTGTTAAAGCTCTGGAGCAGCTCCCATACGCCGCAGCCGATATTTCCGCAGCCGAGGAAACCGATTACTACTTCCTTCATCACGCCAGATTCCTTTCATAAATAATCTCAAGGCCCTTCAATGTAAGGCTTCCGTCTATCTCGTCGATAACCTTGCTGTCGGGCGCGATAAGCCGCGCAAGCCCGCCGGTTGCGATAACCTTGGCGTTCTGCCCAAGCTCGTCCTTCATTCGGTTCACGATAAACTGCACCTGACCGACATAGCCGTAAATAAGCCCCGACTGAATGTTGGAGATGGTGGTTTTGTTTATCACGCGCTCTGGACGAACCAGCTCTACATGGGGCAGCTTCGCCGTTCCGTTGGTGAGCGCCTCGCTTGCCACCTTAAGCCCCGGGCATATGCAGCCGCCGAGGAACTCCGCGTCCTTGGAAACCACACCGAAGGAGGTTGCCGTTCCGAAATCAATATAGATGCACGGACCGCCGTAGAGGGTGTAGGAAGCGACCGCGTTGGCAATTCTGTCGCTTCCAAGCTCGCGCGGGTTCTCGTACTTGATGTTGATTCCCGTCTTTACCCCCGGAATCACCCACATGGGGTCCATATGGAAATAATTCTGGCACATATGCTCTATCGTAAAGTTAATGGTCGGGACGACCGAGGAAATGATTATTCCGCGCACGTCGCCCATCTTAACGCCCTTGTTTGCAAACATACTGGACAGGATTATTCCATACTCGTCCGAGGAATAGGTGCGGCTTGTCGCAACGCGCCAGTACTCGCACATATGCCTTCCCTCGAAGAGCGCTACCTTGATATTGGTGTTGCCGATATCCATTGTCAGAATCAAGCGGATACTCCCTTTCAGAGAAAATGCTTACTGCGCCGTTTTAATGAGCTTCTTGAGGGCGATAACAATCGGCGGAGTAAGGATTGCCGCAAGCAGCGCCTCGCACGGCGCTCCTATCAGCACGGGAACGCTCACAATAACGCTCCACGCGCCCGAAAGCCCGCAGATTGCGTAGAAAAGGAGCATAAGCCCAAGATAAAAAACAGTATTGGTGAGCGAGCCGCAGACGGCGGCGACGGGCATTGACGCCTTTTTCAGCTTATCGTTCTTCTTTAGCCGAGTGTATACACCATAGGCGACAAGAGGAACAAGAAGGCGCGGAAGCACGGACATAATAAAGCATAGTATAGGGCTTGCCGTGAACATCGCGCTTGCGGCTACGCTGGGCATAAGCCCCGCCGCCTTGACAAAGCTTGTAAGCCCGAAGGTTGCGCCGAGGAGCAGCCCCGCCTTCCACCCAAGGACTATCGCGCCGACGATTACGGGAATGTGAAGCACGGTCAGATTGATTATTCCAAGAGGAATAATACCGATGGGCGTAAGCCCTAAGAGCAGCACGATTGCCATGAACACACCGATTTGAGCAAGCCTGAGTACATCCTTGTTTTTCATGAGTTTCCCTCCGTTCAAGTTCGTTTTGATACCTGACGAGCAATATAGTTTCCGGCGCAATTCTGCTTGAAGGAAGCTGCCCAAGGGAAGCTCCCGCTCCGTCCGGCTCGCAAGCGATACCGGCGGGCGCAAAAAAGCGCTTAAATCATTATATAGGAAACGAACAATGTTTGCAAGGCGCAGAGCGCGGCAAGAGAATACAAAAAAGACCCTTCAATAACGAAGGGTCTTTTGGAGCTGATGCCCGGATTCGAACCGGGGACCTCATCCTTACCAAGGATGCGCTCTACCGACTGAGCTACATCAGCACATTGCAAACAGGCAACGCACATATATTACACGATAGGCGAGAAAATTGCAACCCTTTTTTATCACAAAAGCGAAATTTTTGCGTGAACATGACCTGCACGGACGAATCAAAAAATAAAAGCCGGAATCGTTGTTATTTATACTCGTTTTTCGCCTGTGATTTGCGTTATTCCTTCTGTTAGTGTATCATAATCGAAGAAAGCCGAGCGGGAGGAATGCATATGCAGAAAGACACGCAAAAAATAACGGACACAGCCGCGCTTGATGAAAGCGCGAAGAAGCTTGTGATAATTGACCAGACGCTATTGCCAAGCGAGGTCAGGCTGCTGTATCTCGATAAAATAGAGGACATCTGGGAGGCAATCTACAGCCTTAGGGTGCGCGGAGCGCCGGCGATAGGCGTTTCTGCGGCTATAGGGCTTTATCTTGCCGCGGACAAAATCGAAGCGGAGAGCTATGATGAGTTCTATGCGAAGTTTAAGAAAAACGCCGATTATCTTGCGACGTCAAGACCAACAGCGGTGAATCTGTTCTGGGCGATAGAGAGAATGGACAGGGTCGCAAGGGACGGGAGCGGAAAAACGGTCAGCGAGATAAAGGAGAGCCTGCTTAGCGAGGCAAAGAGGATAATCGCGGAGGATATAGAGGTTTGCTCAAGGATTGGCGAGTACGGGCTTACGCTTATCAGGGACGGGGACGGAATACTGACGCACTGCAACGCGGGCCAGCTTGCCGCTGTTAGGTACGGAACGGCGCTGGCGCCAATTCATCTTGGGACTGAGCGCGGAATGCACTTTCGGGTTTTCACGGACGAAACAAGGCCGCTTTTACAGGGCGCGCGCCTTTCGGCGTTTGAGCTTACCGCGCACGGAATTGACACAACGGTTATCTGCGATAATATGGCGGCGTCCGTGATGAAAAACGGCTGGGTTCAGGCGGTGTTTGTCGGCTGCGACAGGGTTGCGGCAAACGGCGATGCAGCGAACAAGATAGGCACGCTGGGCGTGGCAATCCTTGCAAAACATTTCGGAATTCCCTTCTATGTCTGCGCGCCGCTTTCGA
>CAZUTB010000290.1:0-3507 GCA_964622905.1 uncultured Oscillospiraceae bacterium
GTACATATGCAAAGGCAAGCTCGTCGCAAGCTCGCTTGCTCCGAAAGCGAAGCGCAGAAAAAGGCGCGAGCAGAAAATACTGCTCGCGGCTAACCTTAGGTTAATTTATGCTTTTTGCATGAGAGGCTTGCTTTTCTCAGTACGCAAGGCTCAGCTGCACAGGTCCGCCAATCATGTTGCCCTCGGTATCAACCGAACGGAACACGAATACGTTGATGTCGCTGCTCTCGGCAGTAGAATCATAAACGAGGCGGACGGACTGATTGTCGTCAGCCCACCGGAAGGATACGCCGCTTACGGTGTTGATTGCTACGCCGAAGTCATTGCGGCTTACGGGCGCGCTGAAGGCGATGGTTGCGCCGGTGTTATCGGCGGCTTCAACCTTCATTTCAACCTTGTAGGCGCTCTCGGCTGCGGCGCTCGTAAGAGGACGAATCTCGCTTACATCCTTGAGATTTCCGTTCTCATCAAAGTCGGTCTTCCAGTTGCCGAGGATAGGCCAGTAAAGCTCGCCCTCGGGCAGACCGCTCTTGGGAGTGTTCTGCAGAAGCTCCGGCTTCCATACGGGGGTCTGAGCGGTGAGGGTGTTGTAGGTGGGCTTGAAGCGCATACGAGCCTTGCCGTTGCCGCCGTTCGGATCGTACTTTTCGTACTCAACGTCCATGGCGATGGTGTAGCCCTGAAGCGCCTCAATCTTGGCGTTGCGTATGCTGAAGGTTACCTTGCCGCCCATAGGAACATTGTAGCCCATGGTATCGGCATAAAGGAGCAGGGACGCGCCGTAGGGCTGCAGATAGCCGCTCTGCGGTACGGTTTCGCCTTCCCACTCGACCTTGTTGTCATAATCGTAGATATCGGCGGGAACGCGCTCTCCGTCCATGTAAAGACGAACGGGATCGGTTTCGCTGTTGTAGTTGACAAGAGGAGTGGTGAAGCAGATTCCGCTTCCGACGTCATGGCCAAGGGCGCTGTTGTCGGAAATGGAGTGGCGGAGCGCATCGCTGATGGTCCAGCCGCAGATTTCAATCGTCTTGGAATCCTTTGCGCCGATAGCGGTGGCGGTATACTGACCTGCCTTAGCCTGCTCAGCAGTGAGGGAAATCTCGGCTATGCCGTCCTTTACTGCGCCTTCAAGCTTGGTTTCGCCGTCCGTAAGGGTCAGCTCAACCTTGTCGGCGTCGGTGTGGAAGGTGAAGGTAAGCGGTACGCCCTCGGTTACGCTGTTGGACTCGGTCCACAGAACGTGCTTGGTGGGGCGCGACCAGTTCAGGTATACGCTGGGGATGTAGTAAGGATTGCGGGACATTGCCGCGACAGACTCAAAGGTCTTGGTGGGCAGAATCGTTCCGCTTCCGTCAGCGGCGGTAAGATGGTTGGTAGCGCCGGTGTCGGTGTTGATGGTAAGGGTGTCGATGAACTTGCGGGTAATGGTTTCGGCTCCGTAGAACGCCTTATCCATTACGGCGATGATGTCGGGCATATCTCTGTCCTGATTGGCGTGAGCCTGATCGCGGACGATGATTCCGATGTTGTCGCCCTGACCGATGAATTCAAAGGCTTCCTTAGCAGCTATCATGTCAAGCACGGTTGCGGGGGTGCTTATCCAAGCGTCCTGCGCCTCAGCCGTCCAGCAGAGCAGATAGCGGGTTTCAGAGGTGGTCGCGAAAGCCGCGATAAGGGAATGCAGGTCAAACGGGGTGTTGTCCGCAAGGTCGGGGCGGACGGTGAAAATCTGAGCGCGGTCGTCAAACCACTGGTCTTCTCCGGTGTTCTGCACAGCGCGCTGGAGGCTTTCATTCAGACCGTAGGCATAATCGTAAACAACGACTCCGGCGCCGCTGTTAACGACAGGAGGCTCATAGCTGAACAGCTGACCCTCGGTGGAATAGCGGAAGCCCGCGGTTCCTCCGCCGCCCGGATCGCTCATGGTAACAACCTTGAAGCGGGTCTTGCCGTTGTCGCCGTTATCGAATACGCCGCCGACAAGCGCACGCTTGCCGTTGTTGGAGCAGCCGGTGATTGCGGCGCTGTTGGTGTCAACATTGGGCAGGATTACATCGGGATTGATGGCAGCCTTCTCGGCGTCGGTCAGCTTGCAATAGCTCTCAAGAGCGTCAAGCGCGCGGCTTGCCAGCCAGCCGGAAGCCATCAAATCGCCGCTGTCAACATCATAGGCGTTGACGGTGGTATTGTCGTTGTGAACAACGGGATCCGTAGGCGGATAGAGCTGCTCGTAAACGCTCGTCTGTCCCGCGTCAGGGTCTACGCTGTTATTGGTCATAACGTAAGCATAGCCGTTTTCATTAAGCGCGCGCTGCTGCGCCTCGGAGATTCCGCCGATGGAAACAAGCACGGGGTAGCCTGCGGCGTTTACGCTCGCCTTTGCGTCGCGGACAACGCCGTCAACGGTGGGAGCTTCAGCGGGAACGCGCAGCGAGAAGGTGTACTTTACGCCCTCGGCAGCGGCTTCGGAGCGGACGGAGGCATTCTCGGGGTTGGTGTCCTTGATAAGCATTTCAATGGTGAGGGTGGGGAGCTTATCATAGGATACAAGGCCTTCATGCTCAGCCCATGTGTCGCCTTCCTTCCAGGCGGCAAGGCCGCCTGCCATCTCGAAGGTATCGCCGGTATGAACATAGTCGGCAACAGGCGCGAAGCCTGTGTAGTAAAGACCCATTCCGTAAGCGGAGAAGTCAAGAACGGTCATGGTGTAAGCGCCCTCGGGCAGCTTGAGCGGCTCGCTCCAGCCCCAGCGGGAAACATTGCCCTGAGTTACGTTCTTGTCCCAGTTATACTGGTAGTTCTCTATGATAGCGGAAATCGTCGTGTCCTCCTTGAGCGGGTCATGACGGCTGCCGTATACATAATACTGAAGCATATCCTTCAGCTCGTCGGCGCGCGCGTCCCACTCATCGGGGGTTTCTACCCTGCCGGTTCCGTTCGGATCGGCAGAGGCGTCAAAGAACTCAAATAAATCCGGAAGGCTGAAATTATCGGGAAGCTGCTCAAGCTCCGCAGGATAGGGGAAGTAGGAGCGAGGCGCTTCGGTGTTCTCGGCAAGAGCCACCGGTGCGGCAGAAGCGAGAAGCATAAGCGACGTGGTAACGCCAAGCAAACGTTTCAAAACGTTCTTCATACTTGTTCTCCTTTAGTTGTAATATTTTGATGGGCTTGTGTGGAATCCTTAGCTTTAAGGATGCGTAATAGACTCTTGTCCTCCTTTCTGTTACGCTCATCATGTTGGATTTAGTATAAATGCAGCACATATTAAATAATAGGCGAATACTGCCCTCGACTATGCACATTATGTTATTATATGTTCCACATTCCGCAAAAGAAACCGTTTTGCAGCATTTTCAACAATTTAAACTGTGCATAATTGCTATATTATTCGTTGTTATTTTCGTAACGCACGATTATTATGTTTGATAATATTTCTAGATATATACTAAATAAACTCATAAGCATTTCTCGTATACAATTATATATGTAATATTTCAAGATTTT
>CAZUTB010000291.1:0-3503 GCA_964622905.1 uncultured Oscillospiraceae bacterium
AGTGAGGGAAGCGCAGCGAGGGAAGCGCAGCGAGGGAAGCGCAGCGAGGGAAGCGCAGTGAGGGAAGCGCAGCGAGGGAAGCGCAGCGAGGGAAGCGCAGCGAGGGAAGCGTGATGAGGAATCCAAGATAGTCATCTCATTTTTTCCTTCCCGCTGAAAATACCCCATCTGCGGTGTCAGCTGCTCCTGCTCGCTGAAAACGCACCGTCTGCGGTGTCAGCTGCGCATAAATGGCTCAGTCACGTACCTCCGAGTACGCTCCTTCACCATTTTGCTTGCTTCCTAGCATCCGGTACGTTTTGAGCAAGCAGGGTTGTAGGAACAGCAATGGTTTCTGTTATCGGGAAAACGCACCATCTGCGGTGTCAGCTGCGCATAAATGGCTCGGTTATTTACCACCGAGTAAACTTCCTCGCCATTTTGCTTGCTTCCTAGCAGCTGGGTCATTTTGAGCGCGAAGGGGTATTGAAACAGCAAGGATTTATATTGCAGGAAACCGCTTATTAATTGGATGAAAAATGCACGGATGTTAGATGATAAACGCGAGGATAGCGGTTTACTGCAAGCATAATTACCAAGAAATGTGTAGGGGCGGATTCAATATCCGCCCGAGCCTCTCGTGAAAACCGCTTATCTTTGGATTATTGTGCGGCTGCAATAGGCATTAACCGCGTAGGGGCGCTACTGTGCGCCCTCCGCGCCCTCATTCCTTCTTCTCTCCGGCAAGCTCGTCGGCGATAAGCTTCGCCATAAGGCGGTGCGCGCCCTCGCCCGGGTGCATACGGCTTCCGATTCCGTCCTTTAGAGTGCCTGCCTCGGGAAGCTGAATGAATTTAACATTGATTCCCTCTGCCGCCGCGCGTGCAACCGCGCCCGAAATACAGGGCTGCATATTGTTTTCGCAGATTCCGTAAGCCCAGAGGATTCGCGCAGAGGGATTCTTTTCCGCAACCTGCTTGATGAATGAATACGCCGCGTTTTCCCATTCGGCAAGCGCCTCAGGGCTTGCGTCGCGCTTATAGGTTTTGCCCGTCTTGGGGTCGGTGTAGGGCGCTTGGACAATAGCGTTCGCGTCATTCGTTCCGAGGTTGATGATGACCGCGTCGGGCTTAAATGAGAAATCGTATTTCTTTTCGCCGCCGCGCACAGGGCTTCCCTGCATAGCTACGGGGCGGCAGATATAGTCATAAACGGCGGGAAGATTGAACTCCGGCACATTGTCCCAGCTCGACATAACTCCCCAGCCGCTCTGCGAAACCACCTGATAATCCGCGTTCAGCAGCTCCGCGGTGTAGCGCGGATAGCTGTCCGAGGCGCAGAACATCATAGGAACCCATTCCATAAATTCCTTCGGACCTCGGCAGCCCTCGGCGCTCGTTATCGAATCGCCGATGAACTCTAGGCGCATTTTCCTTTGCTCAAGCGGGAGCGTTTCGCCGTCAAAGCGAAGCTTATGTATGGTTATATTGGAGGCGGGGTCTGCCGAAAACGCCTGCGTTTCCAAGGCGATTCGGACATCGTGCGCCTTGCTTCCGTCAAGCATCCAGTACACCTGATACCAATTCCTGCCGCGAAGCGGCGAGAAATGCTGCGCGCGCAGTCCGTCAACCGTAAAGGAAATATATGGGCGCAGCAGCTTATAATCGCACTCGATTTCAACCTCAAGGCAGGGCGCTTTTACCGACATTTCAAGATACGCGCCGCTCCACATCATCGGGAAGCCGTCCTGCGCCTTATCAAACCTGCCGCCCAAACGGACATTCGCAGTTTTCCTTGCTTCTGTTTCCATATTATATCAATCCTCCGTTGCTTTACTTGCTTACACGCGAATGATAGCATACATTAAAATATAGTGCAAATGCATTATAAAATAAGCTTTTCAAGAAGCTTAGCATATGCTATAATCACAGAAAAGAGCGCACGAAAGCAATATAATTGCGGAGGAAGCATAATGAAAATTGTCAACGGGACGGAATATGCAAACGTTTTTGAAAGAGCCGCGTCCTTCTACATCGCTTTTTGCGCCGAAAAGCCGCAAGGCGCGAAAAGAGCGGCGGCGCACGGGTTTATAACCGGAATATACCAAAATATCTACGCGGACCCCACCGCCTTCGGCTTCAAGCCCGCTCCGGATGTGCATTTTAAGCAGTGGGAGCCGCAAAAGGGGCGCGAGGGCGATGTTAAAATTATCCGCGACGCGATAGCGAAGATTGACGCGCTTATGGAGGCGCTTTATGCCCTCTCTCTCAGCGCCGAGGCTCGCGAGGACGGGCTTTTTGCGCAGGACGGAAAGAGCGTCAAGCGCTCATTGCTAAAGCAGCTTGCCGCGGCGGGCGCTGAGGCGGAAAAGCAGGGCGACGGGCTTTTGATACGCCTTCCGAAGGGCTGCGCGGAGGGGCTTTGCGAGCTTGCGAATATTTCAAAGGCCTTCCCGCTTGCGGGCTGTGAGCATATCGCGTTCCGCTCTGCGGCGTATGAGCCAAAGTCGCCGTGGCTCGTAAAAGGCTATGACGAAATGCTAAAGGCGGACGGAAAGCTGATATGGCTCTGCGGCGAGCTTGAAAAGCGCGGCTACGAGCTTTCGTACACGCGCGACAAGCGCAAGCAGGACCTTAGCTATGTAAAGCTGCACGGCAAGAAGGACGCGGAGGTCAAATGGGCGTGGGCGGAACGCGCGCACACGGGAATTGAGCTGACCTACGAGGATATTCACCTTGAGCCTGCCTATATATGGCTGCGCGTTCCGCTGTATCAGAACCTGCTTGAGAGAATGGACGAGATGCCGGAGCGTCCGCGCGAATTCCTGCTCGCGCACACAAAAAGCTGTGACGGCTGCCGCTTCTGCGTTCAGACGGACAAGACGGGAACGCGCCCCCTCGCGGCAATAAAGGCGGGCGGAAAGATGAAATGCCCGCGCTTCCCCGCGTTCGGAATGAACTGGCGCGAGCTTACAAAGGAGCTTGCCGAGAATATCCTCGCCGCGCTTGACGCAATGGACGCGATGATGAAGTAAGGGCGCATAGAGCTTGACATAAAGTGTCATGCACAAAGCCTGCAATACAATAGCCTATAAAGCAAACACACGCTGAAAGCGCATCCTTTCGGCGTGTTTGCTTATGCTTTTATATGTTTATTCTGTACCCGCACGGGCGATTTCGGATAAACCGCGCTCATCACCTGCAAAATTCCTCCAGCCAGCGGGCAACTCCGTCCTCATTATTGCAGGGAATTATTCCTGTGGCAATTTCCTTCAAAGCCTCGTCCGCATTAGCGACCGCATAGCATTCATCGGCTGCTTCAAACATATCAATATCGTTTTTCCCGTCGCCGAAAGCTATCAGCCTGTCGCAGCCAAGCAGCTCCTGCAAGCGCCTTGCCGCGCTCGCTTTCGAGGCGCTTTGCGGCATAATCTCAAGCCATTGCTCGCCGGAATAAATATCCGTCTGATAAACGCAGTGATACCTCTGCTTGTATTTAACATATAAAGGCTTCAAGTCCTCGGG
>CAZUTB010000292.1:0-3478 GCA_964622905.1 uncultured Oscillospiraceae bacterium
ACGGCTATGGCTTTGTTGAGCGCGTTGTAAAGTGGTGCGCGGAGGCGGGGCTTGACATAATCATCGACCTGCACAAGGCGTATGGCTATGATTTCAACTTCGCGGGAGATAAGGAGCAGAACAGCCTGTTCACAAGCGAAAGGCTGCAAGCGCGCTTTGTTTCACTTTGGAGCGATATCGCAAAGCGCTTCGGCAAGTATAAGCACGTTGCCTTTGAGCTGCTCAACGAGGTTGTCGAAAACGAGAACGCCGAGCCGTGGAACAGGCTTATCGCGCGCGGAGTCGCGGCGATTCGCGAGTATGCTAAGGATAATGTGATTATCTATGGCGGAATCTGCTGGAACAGCTCATCAACCCTTAAGCTGCTTGAAAAGCCTGCGGATAAGAACATCGTTTTCACCTTCCATTTTTACGAGCCGCTACTTTTCACGCATCAGAAGGCGGGCTGGGTGAAGAATATGGATATGAACCGCACGGTTGCTTATCCCGACACGATGGAATACTATAAAAAGGAAACCGCGACGCTGAGCGAGCAGGGCGGAACTCTCAATTATGTTAAGGCAGCCGAGGTTGGGCAGGAACTGCTTGACGAGCTTATTTCACAGGCGGTTGACGCGGCGGAAAAGGCGCAGGTTCAGCTCTATTGCGGCGAGTTCGGCGTTATCGACAGAGCGCCCGTTCCCGATACTCTGAGATGGTTTGAGGATGTCGATGCGGTTTTCAGAAAGCACAATATCGGCTGCGCAGTATGGAGCTATAAGGAAATGGATTTCGGAATTGCCGATAAGCATTACGAGGAGATTCGTCCCGCGCTCATCAAGCTCTGGAACGGAAAGTAAACGATGCGGCAGATTTCATCGTTCATTCTATTATCATATAACTAGTAAAAAATCGGCTCCCGTGCATTTGCGGAAGCCGATTTTCACTATGCTATTTTGCTTATGCCTTGGTCAAATCCTTCATCCAGTTGAAGCTGTTTATCTTAACTACTGCAACGAAGCATTTCAAAATCTGGTCGCATTTGAGGCAGGCGAAGGTCACCCACGCCGGAGCGCCGAGATGCGCGGATAGAATCGCGGAGGGGATGACGACGAGAAAGACGAAGACCGAGTCCATTTTGAACACAAAGCCTATATCGCCGCCGGATTTCACAAGCCCGAAAAGGCAGGGCATCTGGTAGCCCGTGCCGATAATCGTTACCGCCAGCACCCGCGCAAAGCTCAGTGACTGCGCCGCGGCTTCCTCGGATATGCCCGTGTAAAGCCCGATGAACGGCTTGCCTATAAGGTAAACTAACGCGCCGGAAAACAGACCGACAAACAGGAAAACCACCTGCGTTGTTCGCGCGTATTCCTTCATCAGGTCGCGCTTGCCCTCGCCTATCGTCTTGCCTGTTATTATTCCCACCGCAACCGCAAGCCCGTCAATCGTTATGTATGCAAGGGTGTTGAGCGTATTTACTACGCTTGCGGCGGTGATAACTGCAGCGCCGTAGCCACCAAGGATGCGCGAGTTGCACATCATGTTAATGGCCCAAACGACCTGACCTGCCGTAAGCGGAAGCCCATACTTGATAAAGCTTTTTGTGAGCCTCCTGTCAAAGGATAAAATATGCTTGGGCCTAAAGCTCAGGCGCTTGTCATGCACGAACACATATATACCGATTGCCGCAGTTTCAATGATTCGTGATATAAGGGTCGCGATAGCCGCGCCCTTAACGCCCATTGCGGGGAAGCCGAGCTTTCCGAAAATAAGAACATAGTTGAGCGCAATGTTTGTAAACAGGGAAAGCAGGGAAACGAACATTCCGATTCGCGTTATTTCAACCGAGCGCATTGAGGCGATAAGCGCCTGAGTTATGCAGAAAAAGGGATAGGAGAGGCAGACGAAGCGCAGATAAATAGCGCCCTGGGCGATAACATCCGCGTCATCGGTAAACAGAGCGATTATCTCTTTCGGGATTGCGAAGCATACCGCTGTAAAGACCAAGCCCACTCCTGCGGCGATTCTAACCGCAATCGCGGTAAGGCTGCGAATCTCCTCACAGCGCCGCCTTCCCCAGTACTGCGCGGAAATAATTATCAGCGCGGCGCTTATTCCCGCGGTGAACACCTGAATGAACACCTGCATCTGGTTCCCCATGTAAACGCCGGAAACCGCGGCGTCGGCAAGCTTTCTTACCGCCTCGCCGCCTTCTGCTGAAACCTCAGCTATGTCGCCTATCTTGTTCACCATCAGGTTGTCCGCGAAGGAAACCAGAAAGGTAATCAGGTTTTGGAGCGCAACAGGAATCGCAAGCCGCACAAGGCTTCTGTAATAGCTCCTGTCGCGAGTAATCCACTTCATGCGTAATCCATCCTTGCCGTAAATTATACCCTGCGATTAATTCTACGCAAAACTGCAAAAGCCTTTACAGATTCAAAATAATAGTTGCGGAATACCGGGAATAGCGGGTAAGTGTAAGTTTCATTATAATTTCTGCAAACATATTAACGTGTTTGAATACGCTTGCACGTTCTCTTTGGGAAAGTAAAGAAGGGGCAAGCATCTTCTTTTGAAATCCGCAGGGGTGGCTTTGCCGCCCCGAGGAGCGTCTGAAAGACGCTACCTTACATCATATCCTGACCGAGAGGCGTAGCCGAACAAGGAAATGATGCAAACTCGCTGTGCGTCTGCTTCGGCAGACGTGCAGCGAACGCGAAACGATAGCGCAGCGCAAAAAAAGGAGCGTTCCATCTCTGAAACGCTCCTATGAAAACCATTAACCCTTAGTATGCCAGGTTATTACTTCTTCTTGGAGTTGATAGCGGCATGAGCGGCAGCCAGACGCGCGATCGGAACGCGGAAAGGCGAGCAGCTTACGTAGTTAAGACCGACATTGTGGCAGAACTCGATGGTGGCAGGATCTCCACCATGCTCACCGCAGATTCCGAGCTTGATGTTCGGGCGGGTCTCGCGGCCGAGCTTCGCGGCGAGCTTAACCAGCTTGCCTACGCCATCCTGATCCAGCTTGGCGAAAGGATCGCTCTCGAAAATCTTATTGTCGTAGTAAGAGCCGAGGAACTTTCCGGCGTCGTCACGGCTGAAGCCGAAGGTCATCTGCGTAAGGTCGTTCGTGCCGAAGGAGAAGAACTCGGCTTCCTTGGCAATCTCGTCCGCAGTTACGGCAGCGCGCGGGATTTCGATCATCGTTCCGATGTGGTATTCCATCGTCACGTTCTGCTCCTTGAAGACCTCGTTGATGGTGTCAACAACTATCTTCTTAACGAAGGCAAGCTCCTTAACGGCGCCTACGAGCGGAATCATGATTTCGGGAATGATGTCATAGCCGCATTCCTTCTTCACGTTGATGGCAGCCTGCATTACTGCGCGGGTCTGCATCTCGGCGATCTCCGGGAAGGTGACGGCCAGACGGCAGCCACGGTGACCCATCATCGGGTTGAACTCGTGCAGCTGATCAATCTTCTCGACAATCTTT
>CAZUTB010000293.1:0-3466 GCA_964622905.1 uncultured Oscillospiraceae bacterium
ATGTGAAGGATAAAGTCACGGTCACATGCGACAGCGATGTTCCCGCCGAAAAGCTTGCTATGTACGGCAAGCTTTACAGCCGTGTTGTGCATTCCAACGAGAGAATCCGCAATACCCGCTGGGCTGTTCTGCGCTATCCCACGCCCAGCATGGCGCAGTCCGCGCGTATGTCCACTCCCGCGTTTGAGGATTTCTATTTCAACGTCTGCAATCTTGATTATGCCAAGATGAGCAGGGCAATGGACAAGCTTGTAAAGCGCATGGAAGCCACCGACCGCGTGCATATCACGGGGCGCGGAACGGATTTGAGCTTCTCAATAAAGGGTCAGCCCGCTATAAAGTGCGACGGTAAGCTGAACATTCCGGACGGCGAGGTTTTCTCCGCGCCTATCAGGGACAGCGTGAACGGAGTGCTTCAGTACAATACTCCCAGCCTTTATCAGGGCGTGAACTTTGATAATATCCGCCTTGTGTTCAAGGATGGAAAGATAATCGAGGCTACCGCGAATGACACCGAGCGCGTCAACAAGGTTTTTGATACGGACGAGGGCGCGCGCTATGTCGGCGAGTTCTCCCTTGGTGTAAACCCCTATATTCACAGCGCTATTCTCGACACTCTCTTTGATGAAAAGATTGCCGGCTCTATCCACTTCACGCCCGGCAACTGCTATGACGAGTGCCCGAACGGAAACCACAGCGCCATCCATTGGGATCTTGTGTACATTCAGACTCCCGAGTACGGCGGAGGCGAAATCTGGTTTGATGACGAGCTTATCCGCAAGGACGGGCGCTTCGTCTGTGAGGATTTGCTCTGCCTCAACCCCGAAAATCTCAAGTAAATCGGCATAAATATGGCTTTCCCTGCGCATCCTTTCCGTTATCGGGGGGGGATGCGCTTTTTGCTCCCGTTTATCGGAGGAATGTATATGAGAGTAAAGGCTTTGATTGTCAATATGGCTGTGCCGCTTGCGGTAGGCGCGGCGTCGGGAATCATCACAATGGGCGCTATGGAGGAATACAAGGCTATCCCAAAGCCCGAGCTTTCACCGCCCGAAATTGTCTTCCCGATAGTGTGGACGGCGCTTTTTCTGCTCATGGGCATCTCGTCGTATCTTATTTTTGTTTCGGATAAGGAGGAGAGGAAGAAGGCGCTTTCCGTATATGCGGTTCAGCTCGTCGTCAACTTCTTTTGGCCAATAATCTACTTTAACGCGGGGCTTTAGTATGTTGCGTTTGTATGGCTAATCGCGCTGCTCATTCTCGTTATTATCATGCTTTGGCGCTTTTACAGGGTTTCAAAAGCGGCGTGTTTTCTGAATCTTCCCTATGTCATATGGCTCGCCTTCGCCGCGTACCCGAATATCGGAACGGCAATGCTGAACTAAGCTCTTGGGCGCATCTTGTTGCATTTCGCATTCTCTTTTCTTTGTGATTATACATAAACTTAGGCTTGTTAATGATATATCTATCCTTGACAAGGGCGTTAATAAAGACTATACTATTCACGAACGGAAACGGCGTTCACAATTATGAACGAAAGGTGAGAAAATGTCGGAACTGAGCAACAGAACGCTCTCTCGCGGGCTGGATATGCTGGAGCTTTTGTCGGAAAACCCGCAGGGGCTTGAATTGCATCAAATCGCGCGCATGATGAGCCTGCCCAAATCCACCGCGTACAATCTGGCACAGACGCTTACTTCAAGCAAGTACGCCTTTAAACAGGAGGACGGAAAGTACCTTCTCGGGCTTAAGATGTTCGAGGTCGGCAGCGCCGCTGTCAATGACCTTGACCTTGCTGCGGTGATTCGCCAGTATATGCAGGAGGTCTACCGTGAGTGCAATGAAACCATGCACTGCGGCATGATAACGGGGCGCGAGGTTGTTTACATCGACAAGCTTGAAAGCACGAGAAGCGTCAGGATGTCAAGCCGAATCGGCGTGAGAATGCCTCTTCATGCAACCGCGATGGGAAAGGCTATGCTCGCCGCGTATTCGGACGCCGAAATCATGTCGCTTTACTCGGGAGTGACCCTTGAGGCGCTCACGGACAAAACAATAACCTCGCTTCCTAAGCTTGTTTCCGAAATGAAGCCTATAAGGGAAGCGGGCTTTGCCGTGGAAAGAGGCGAAAACTGCGAGGGCGTTACCTGCCAAGCCGTTGCGATAACGGGCAGGGACGGTAAGCCCCAGTACGCCTTGAGCATTTCCGCTCCGTCCTTCCGCCTGACCGCCGAGGAGGAGGCCGCAAACGCAGCCCTGCTTGCAAGAGCAAAGCGCAAAATTGAAAGGTTCATGAAATCACTATAAGAATAGATGGAGGGGACAGCCTTGAAGGAATTTATGGATAAGGATTTTCTCCTGAGCAATGAAACCGCAAAGGAGCTTTTCCACGGCGCAGCGGAGGGTATGCCGATAATCGACTACCACTGCCATTTAAGCCCTAAGGAGATTGCGGAGGATATTCAGTTCCGCAATATCACGCATCTGATGCTCGGCGGCGACCATTACAAATGGAGAATGATGCTCTCAGCGGGCGTTGACGAAAGCCTCATACGCGGAAACGGCGACGACCGCGAAAAGTTCCGCGCGTTTGCAATAGCGCTCAAGAGCGCAATCGGTAACCCGCTTTACCATTGGACGCATCTTGAGCTTAAAAGGGTTTTCGGAATTGACGAAATTCTCAGCGATAAAACCTGCGATGAAATCTTCGATAAAGCGTCAGCAATGCTTAAAACCAAGGAGTTTTCCGCAAAGCGCCTTATCGAAAAGTTCAATGTAAAGCTCATCTGCACCACCGATGACCCGATTGACAGCCTTGAGTGGCACGATAAAATCCGCGAGGATAAGAGCTTTACCTGCCGCGTGCTTCCCGCCTTCCGCCCCGATAAAGCCATCAACATCGACCGCGACGGCTTTGCGGACTATATCGGAAAGCTTGCTAAGGCGGCGGGAACCGAGATTAAGTGCGCCGACTGCGTTGTAAAAGCGCTCCGTGATCGCATTGATTACTTTAACGGGAAGGGCGCCCGTCTTTCCGACCATGCTCTTGATACCGTTCCTTACGCAAAGCCCGACCCCGAAAAGGCGAGCGAGGCGTTTATGGCGGCAATGAGAGGCGAAACGCTTACTTCCGAGCAGATTAACGCCTATAAGACCTACATTCTCGTTGAGCTTGGCAAAAAGTATGCCGCAATGAACTGGACTCAGCAGTATCATATCGGCGCTATGCGCAATAACAACGAGCGCATTTTCAAGCAGTACGGCGCGGATGTCGGCTTTGATTCCATAATCGACGAGCCGTTTGCGTATAACCTCTCAAGGCTGCTTGACGCTCAGGACAAGGCGGGGCTGCTCCCGAGAACCATCCTTTACACTCTGAATCCCGCCGCCAACTACGCCGTTGGAACAATGCTCGGCAATTTCCAGCAGAGCGGAGTTCCGGGAAAGATTCAGTTCGGAAGCGGCT
>CAZUTB010000294.1:0-3427 GCA_964622905.1 uncultured Oscillospiraceae bacterium
AAAAAGATACTGCCGCAAAACCAATCGGCAGAAAAGGAAGGATGAACTTACTATGGATCAGGTACAGGAAAAGGTGTTCTCCCTTATTTCCAATCAGTTCAAGATTCCCATGGATCAGATTACCCGTGACAAGCGCCTTGTTGAGGACTTGAAGGCGGACAGCGCCAATGTAATGGTGCTTATAATGGATCTTGAGGATTCCTTCGGAATGATGGTTGAGGACGAAATGCTCTCCAAGCTCAAAACCGTTGGCGACGTTATCGACTATATCAAAACACGCCAGTAAAATATCATCTTCAATTTGAATGGTGGATAGCCTAAGGCGGTTGTTCACCATTCATTCTATATAAGCGAAGAGAGGTAAAGCATATTGAACAGCGAGCAGGAGCTGATGACGGCGCTGGGTTATCAGTTCAAGGACCGTAAGCTGCTTCATCAGGCGCTGACTCATCCTTCATATTCAAAGGCGGATAATCAGCGGCTTGAGTTCCTTGGCGACGCGGTTTTACAGCTTACAATGAGCCACATACTCTATCATAATCATCCCGAGCAGCACGAGGGCGGCCTGACGCACCAAAGAGCGGTATTGGTGCGCGAGGCGACCCTCGCAATGGTGGCAAGAAAACTGAAATTAGGCAAATATCTCTATATGGATCACGGCGAAGAAGCGAGCGGCGGGCGGGAAAAGGATTCCATACTTGCCGACGCTATGGAAGCCGTGCTTGCCGCCGTTTATCTGGACGACGGATATACTGCCGCTTTGTCCCTCGTTGCGCGACTCTGGCCTAAGCTTGGCGAAGCGGAGGAACGAATCCGCGACGCTAAGGGCGAATTGCAGGAGTATCTTCAGGCGCGGCATATTGAAACTCCGCTGTATACGCTTGTTAAGGAAAACGGACCTGCGCACGACAGGCTTTTCACCGTAAGCGCAAGCATTGAAGGCGAAACAGTAAGCACAGGAACGGGTAAAAGCAAAAAGGCGGCGGAGCAGTATGCCGCCGAGCTTGCGCTTGATATACTGAAAATGAAGGCGGTCGGGGAAGAGAATGAGACTTGAAAAAATCGAGCTCTACGGCTTTAAGACCTTCGCCAACCGTACAGAAATCGCTTTCTCCGAAAATGTAACCGGTATTGTTGGACCGAACGGAAGCGGAAAAAGCAATATCGGCGACGCAGTCAGATGGGTCTTAGGCGAGCAGAGCGCCAAGCAGCTTCGCGGAAGCAAAATGGAAGACGTCATTTTCAATGGTACAGAAAAGCGCAAGCAGGCTTCCTACTGCGAGGTTTCGCTCATATTCGATAATCAGGATCACGGCTTAAGCTCTGATTTTGCCGAGGTTAACGTTACAAGGCGCGTATACAGGAACGGCGACAGCGAGTATTACCTTAATAAAGCCGCCTGCCGCCTTAAGGATATTGTTGACCTTTTTCGGGATACCGGAATAGGCAGAGAAGGCTATTCGATAATCGGGCAGGGCAAGATTGACGATATTCTTTCCCAAAAGGGCGAGGAGCGCCGCCAGGTATTCGAGGAAGCGGCGGGAATAATGAAGTATAAGGCGCGCAAGCTCGAATCCGAGCGCCGCCTCAGCAACACAACGGATAATCTTTCGCGCGTTGAGGATATCCTTAACGAGCTTGAAAGCCGCGTTGAACCGCTCAGACAGCAATCTGAAACCGCCCGTGAATTCCTTGACCTGAGCGCTCAGCTCAAAAAGCTGGATTCCTATCTGTTCAGGTATAAGTTTGACAGGAGCAAGGAAAAGCTTTCGGAAATCGCCGGAACGGTTAAAAAGCTCAGCGATTCGCTTTCCGATATTCAGAAGGAGCTTGAAAGCTCATCGCAAAAGCGCGAGGGAATCGAAGCGCAGATTGCGGAGCTTGAACGGCTTGTTTCCTCGGCTCGTGAGCTGCTGCTTGCGGTTAACAACGAGGGCAAGGATATTGAGAAGAAGCAGGAAGCCGACAAGGTGCGCTATGAGAACCTGCAGGAAGCGAATATGCGCGTTATTGCCGAGCGCGAGCTGCTTACGCAGAAGATAGACGAGCTAAAGCAGCTGCTTTCGTCCGCTCAGGGAGATAAAAGCGGCAAGAGCGACCTTATTGCCGAAATGCAGGCTGAAATTGATAATTTACAGAATGAGTACCATCAAAAGCAGGACGAGGTAGAAAGCGCTGAAACGGCGATTGAGCAGAAAAAGAGCGGAATCATAGGCGCGATAAACCGCCGCAATCAGCGCGAAAATATAAGAACAAGGCAAACCACGATGCTTTCACAGATGGAAGCACGGCTGGGCGAAATTTCCTCTACGCTGAGCAGTTTGATGGAGCAGAAGGAAAGCGCCGAAAGCGCGCTTGACGAGGCGGAGCGCCATCAGGCAATTGTTAAGGGCGGCGTAAGCGAGCTGCGGGAGAAGGTTAACGCGCTTGATGAGGAAAGCAAAAAGCTGCTTATCAGCCTTGAAACGCAGAGAAACGAGATAAGCGTTAAGAACGGCGAATTGCAGGCGGCAAATTCCAGGCACAAAATGCTTTCGGATATGGCTCGCGATTATGAAGGCTATCAATTCGCCGTCAAGCGTGTGCTGAACTTCGCGCGGAATGATAACCGTGTTCGCGGCGTTGTCGCGCAGCTCATAAAGGTACCGCAGAACCTTGAAACCGCATTGGATATGGTGCTTGGCGGAGCGCTCCAGAACATTGTCACCTCGGACGAGCATACCGCCAAGGATATGATAAACTATCTTAAGGAAAACAAAAGCGGAAGGGCAACCTTCCTTCCGATAACCTCCGTTCGCGGCAGAACCTTGAATCAGCAGGAGAGGTCATTGCTGAAAATGCAGGGCTGTCTTGGCGTTGCGAGCGAGCTTGTCGAGTTTGACGAGGAATACAGGGGGATTGTTGAGAATCTTCTTGGAAGAACCGTCGTAGCGACGGACCTCAATGCCGGAATACCTATAATGCGCGCGGGCAATCATCAGTTTAGGCTCGTCACCTTGGGCGGCGATGTAATCCATTCCGGCGGCTCTATGTCCGGCGGAAGCAATAAAAGCAACACAACCAACCTTCTCGGAAGAGAGCGCGAAATAGAGGAAACCAAGGATAAAATCCATATTCTTCAGGCTGAGCTTATCAATCTGCAAAAGAGAATGAAGGATGAGGAGGAGCGCCGCGCCGAGGTTAAGAACGACAGGCAGGAGGCGCTTGAAAGCCTTAAGCAGGAGGAAATCGCGGTAGCCCGCGAGGATGAATGGGTTCAGAACGCGGTTAAGTCGCGCGCCGATATCTGCACAAGGCTTGAAGCGTCGCTCGGAGCAGAGCGGCAGCTTAAGGACTCAATAGAGCAGATTACCAAGGAACTGAGCGAAATAGACAATGACTCCCTAAACGGCGAAAACGACCAGGAGAACGCGCAGCGCGAGGCTCA
>CAZUTB010000295.1:0-3427 GCA_964622905.1 uncultured Oscillospiraceae bacterium
CGTTGTAGACTTCCAGCGTGATGGGCTTGCTCAAATCCAGTGAGAATATGCCGAGGATAGACTTAGCATCGACAACGTGACGGCCTGCGCGCAGATCCATATCATACGGATAGCGGTTGACGACATTGACGAAGGACTTAACATTCTCGGCCAAGCTCAGCTTGATAGTAATCGCTTTCACGATCACACCCCCTTTATTTTGGTACTTATGTATTATAGCCCATAAACAAAACAAATGCAAGCAAAAGCGCACAGGGATTCAAAAAGTTTTGAGATTTGAAGCGCAAAGATTTAGAGCAAATGGAATCAGGATATAGGTGAAATGCCATCAAATGTGAAGGGCGGAGGCGAAAGCGGAATGCTCAGCGATATGCGAGGATGATATGCCAAAGTCAGCACAAAACGGCATACCAATACGATATGCGAGGGTTTACTATATCGCTTTCCTTCGCGGCAAGCAATGAGCGCTGAATAATGAGAGGGCACGCTGTGAAGCGGTTTATAGTGTGTTTCTTAGCCCAAATCATACTCCTCTTTGTTTATCGGCACGAATACGTTTGGAACTGTGCAGGATATGCAAACTTTACCTCTGCCTACATCCATACTAAATGCAGAGCAGGCGCTTATTGCCTCCATAAAGCGCTTTATTTCGTCGCCTGATATAAGAAGCAGCGGAAAATACGCGGTAGCTCCGCCTTTCGCTTGCTTGCGCTGATACCTCTCGGATGCCTCCTGAGTACGGATTTTCCTTCTCTTGTTATCATGCTTTCTTTCTCCCTTCGATAGTCGGTTTGCAGTAGGGTTAGCGGTTCGCGCCTGCCTCCGCGCGCATATAGTACGGCTGCCCAGGCACCGCCGCGCTCAGAAGCTTCCGTCCCGCATTCGCATATATACTGTCCGGCTGCCCTATCTCATCGCTGCTCCCCTCCACTCTTTTGTTTAGCCCCCGTATATATAGTATCGACTGTTTGCCCTGCGACTTTTCACATGATTATCAGCATTTACATTGTGAACTCGTTCTGTTACACTTATTGCGGCATCTGCTTAAAGCAAGCATTGCACCTTGCAATTATCATTTACTCTTGATAGAATATACATGACGCTTTCTCTGAAAGAGAAAGCCGCTTATGTCAAAGTTCACGAAGCAGGTAATCTGCGCATCTTTTCTATACTCGGCGTTTATGCTCCTTATGCCGAGCAGCCCCTTAAAATTCTTGTTACCGTCGCCGACGGGCTTATCTGCCCTACGGGAATTGCGCCACCGCGGACGGCGCTCAGAACCTGACGGCAGCGCTGTCTGCGATTCAGCCGCAACCCAAGCATATGTAAAAAACGGGCGCTTCTGCGCCCAAAGCAGGAGGTTATTCCATGAAGGAAGTCAAACGTCCAAATAAACCGATACTGACATTCTACATCATAATACTGGCGCTGATTGTCCTGTTCAACACGGTGATAATGCCCGCTATCGTGCAGTCCAAGATTCAAGAGGTGGACTACGGCACATTCCTCAAGATGCTTGACGGCAAAGAGGTAAGTACGGTTCAGGTGGAAAGCAGCTATATCTACTTCTCCTCCAAGGCCGACGAGAGCGTTCTGTTTTACAAGACGGCTGCCTTCAACGACCCGGATCTCGTGGACAGGCTGTACGCCTCCGGCTGCGAGTTCGGTCAGGTAGTGCAGAAGGAAATGTCGCCTCTCCTCTCGCTATTGCTTACATGGTTCTTGCCGATAGCAATCTTTGGGCTTGTCGGTCAGTATTTAGCTAAGAAGATGATGGATAAATCCGGCACGGACGGAAACGGCGGCATCCCCTTCATGCAGTTCGGCAAATCCAAGGCGAAGGTTTACGTTTCCTCCACAACCAGTATAAAATTCGGCGACGTTGCGGGCGAGGAGGAAGCCAAGGAAGCGCTTGCGGAGATTGTCGATTTCCTGCATAACCCCGATAAGTACAAGAAGATAGGCGCGAAAATGCCGAGGGCGCGCTGCTCGTGGGCCCTCCCGGTACGGGCAAAACGATGCTTGCCAAGGCGGTTGCGGGTGAGGCGAGCGTACCCTTCTTCTCTATCTCCGGCTCTGAATTTGTGGAGATGTTCGCGGGTATGGGCGCGGCAAAGGTGCGCGACCTGTTCAAGCAGGCGAACGAAAAAGCGCCCTGCATTGTATTCATTGATGAAATTGACACCATAGGCAAAAAGCGCGAATCCAACGGCTTTGGCGGCAATGACGAGCGCGAGCAGACCCTGAACCAGCTGCTCACCGAAATGGACGGCTTTGACGCGGGCAAGGGCGTTGTGATTCTTGCCGCGACCAACCGCCCCGAAACGCTTGACCCCGCGCTTCTGCGCCCCGGACGCTTTGACCGCCGCATTCCCGTGGAGCTGCCCGACCTTCAGGGACGCGAGGCGATTCTCAAGGTGCATGCCAAGGATGTTAAGCTGGACGGTAATATCGACCTTGCCGCCATCGCCCGCGCAACCTCCGGCGCATCCGGCGCTGAGCTTGCCAATATGATAAATGAAGCCGCGCTGAGCGCCGTGCGCAACGGACGCGAGGCAATCAGCCAGTCCGACCTTGAGGAAAGCGTAGAGGTAGTCATTGCGGGCTATCAGAAGAAGAATAAGGTGCTTTCCGAGAAGGAAAAGAGAATCGTTTCCTATCACGAGATAGGTCATGCTCTTGTTGCCGCGCTGCAAACCAATTCCGCGCCTGTGACAAAGATAACCATAGTCCCGCGCACCTCGGGCGCGCTGGGCTACACGATGCAGGTGGACGAGGAGGAGCGCAACCTGATGAGCAGGGCGCAGCTTGAAAACAAGATTGCAACCCTTACGGGCGGACGTGCGGCGGAGGAGCTTATCTTCGATTCCGTCACAACAGGCGCTTCAAACGATATCGAGCAGGCGACAAAGCTCGCCCGCGCGATGATTACCCGCTACGGAATGTCCGATTTCGGAATGGTAGCGCTAGAAACCGTGACGAATCAATACATGGGCGGCGATACCTCGCTTGCCTGCTCCGCAGAAACGAGCGCGCTTATAGACAAAAAGGTTATCGAGATTGTAAACGCGCAGCACGAGAAGGCGAAGGGGCTGCTCAGCAGCCATACAGACAAGCTGCACGAGCTTGCCAAATACCTTTACGAGCGCGAGACAATTACCGGCGAGGAGTTCATGCAGATACTCAACGGAAAGTGATTGCGGCATAAAATTAGCATCACAAAAGCACCGACAGGATATGCAGCGTACTGCATATCCTGTCGGCGCTTTCATGTAAAAGCCTGAAATTCTCTCTCGGGAAGTTAAAGAAGGAAAGCGGCGTTCTCCAAGCATGAATTTACGCGAAACAAGGCGGGAAAACACAGTTTTCCCTGCATATGACGGGGCAGCGGACGACGGATAACCATGGCACTAACTTTAGAGGATGT
>CAZUTB010000296.1:0-3423 GCA_964622905.1 uncultured Oscillospiraceae bacterium
TAGGCGGTATCATCCTCATTAGGGTTAACGTTCAGAAGACCGCAGAGAGTTTCGTTTCCGCCCTCTCCGCCCATCATAGCCTCATAGATAAGCTGCATAGCAGTGCAGCGCGCCAAAGAGCGTCCCATACTTCAAGCTTTCCTCATTCCGTCTTTTGTTCTTCCGAGCTGGTTTCCTTAGCTTCCCGCTTTATTGCTTGGTATTCCTGCCTTTGCGGAATCGGGGTCTCAACCTTCTGCACCGAAGGAACAAACCTTCCGATGAAGTGCTTGAGCTTTTCGGACTTGTTGCTTACAGCGCCGATGAGATAGCCAAGCGCGAACATAGCAAGCACAAATATCATTTTCCAGAAACCGAAAATGAGCCAGAACAGCGCAATAAGCGCTCCGATTATTCCGCAGACAATACCGCAAGCAGGCGTTCCGAAACGAAACGCGCTGTTGTTATCCTTCATACGGCTTCTCCTCCTCATCAGCGGCAGCGCTGTTTACTGCATCGGCAGCCGCGTTATCGGAATCGGTCGTTTCAGTGTTATTATATGAGTTTTCTTCCTCGGCTGTGCTTTCGGAGCAAGCTTCTGAACTTTCGGAGCTTTCCAAAGCCTCGGCTTCCGTTTCGGTTTCCGCGTTTTCGGTGTTAGTATCCGCCGCTTCCGCCTCGGGAGTTATTGCGTTACCGGTAGCTTCGCCTTCAGCTGCGCTATTCGAGTATGAAGCTCCTTCGGATGCTGCCGCAGCTTCTTCACTTTGCTCGGCGTCGGGTGAAAGCTCGCTTGCCTGCTGCTCGCTTTCTGAATTTGCCGCGCTGCTTTCGTCGCTGTGCGTATTATCTATGTTGTAAAGCACCTGAGGGTCTTCGATATGGAAAAGTTTTGAATGCGCAGGCTGCTTTTCGTCTTCATCGTCGTGCTTTTCCTCTGTTCCGGGAAGGCAGGGAACTTCGACCTCGAACTCATTCTTAACTCCGGAAACAAGAAGCGGAGTGCCGCTTACATAGACAGTAACTTCCTTAACGGAAACGCCCGAGCATTCCTGAACATACTGCTTTATCTGCCTTTGAAGCGTATCCGCGGTAAGCGGAATGCTTACGCCGCTTGCAAGGTCTACGCAGAGCCTTATAACCACGCCGCTGCGCGAATCCTTAAGGTCCAGGTCAGTTACGGAAAGATCGCCGTGCATATCAACGCACTTGCGAACCATTGCTTCCATTGCGGTCATGGATATAAGCAGCTCGCCCTGCTCAAGGGACTGGGAAACGAACTTTCCGTCCGGCTTATGCGGAAATACAAAGCAGAAAACATAGATTCCGCACAGCACAAGAACGACGGCAAGCGCGCACAAGGCGATTGATTCCCAAAGCCCGAGGCTCACGCTGATGAACGCAACTCTGTCCGGAACGATTACAACCGAGGCGCAAAGCACGCCAACGGCAAGCAGAATAACGCCTGCAAGCGCCGATATAAGCTTATCGCACCAATTCAGCTTCAAAACAAGCACCGCCTTCCTGAACGGAAAAGAAAAGTGTTACTCCGCAGGTACTTCGGTTTCATTGGTTTCTTCGGAAGTCACGGTCTGCTCCGCTTCGCTTTTTGGCTCTTCTTCGGCGGGCTTTGCTTCCTCTGCGGCTTTTTCGTAGCTTTCAATATCGGAATCAATATCCGTCATGCGCTCCTCTGCGCTTTTGGGCGCAGCCTTTTCCTGTGCTTCGCCTGCCGAGATAGCGCCGGAAGCGTTAGCAGCGGCAAGCCCCTGCTGGGCTTCCTTGTTTTCCTTCTCAAAGCTTACGCCCTGAACATGAACGTCAACGCGTACAACCTTGAGTCCGGTCATGCTCTCAACAGCCTTGCGGACATTCTCCTGAACGTCGGAAGCCGCCTTCTGAATAGGTGTGCCGTATTCGACGATGATGTAAAGGTCGATGGAGGCTTCCTCGCTTCCGATTTCAACCTTAACTCCGCGGGTGATATTCTTGTTTCTGCCGAGAATATCGGAAATTCCGCCGATGGTACACATACCTGCGATACCCTCGACCTCGTTCGTCGCAACTCCGGCAATAATGGCAACTACCTCGTTGGCATAGGTTATAGTTCCCTCATTCTCCCCCTCCACCTTAACGTGAACGGGCAGATTATCCTTATCTTTCTTACCGGCCATAAAAACACCTCCTTGGGATATACTTAAGTATAGCAGATTTCCCCCTGATTTACAAACAATTCTGAGCGAGGGCTAAGCAGACGCACTTTGGCATCAGTAATCGCTTTCGTTATCCTCGGTATAGATATCCCTCAGCTGCTCGGCAATCTTTGCGGGAGCATCATTTACAAAGAAAAGCTCCTCGTCCCTGGACTCCATATTGCGCGATTTGACAAGCCCCTTGCTCAGCTCCTCCTCGCCGATTATTACGGTGAGAGGGGCTTTCGTTTTATCGGCAAACTTGAACTGTGCCTTGAGCGAGCGCGAATTATGGTCGCAGTCCGCTTTGATTCCAAGCTTCCGGAGGTCTTGGCAGAGCTTAAACGCATACGGTCTTGCGTCCGGCGTCTGAACGGTAACATATACGTCCAGCATTGCCGGCTCGGGAATTTCGATACCCTCCTGCTCAAGCAGAAGCAGAACGCGCTCTATTCCCATTCCAAAACCGACTGCGCAGGTCGCGGGACCGCCAAGCTCCTCAACAAGCCTGTCATATCTTCCGCCGCCGCAGATGGTAAGCTCGCCCTTTTCCGTTTTGGTAACAAGCTCAAACACGGTTCTGGTATAGTAATCAAGCCCGCGCACGATTCTTGCATCAATGATGTACGGAATCTCAAGCTCCTCAAGGAGCTTCTTGAGCGAATCGAAATGCTCCCTGCACTCGTCGCAGAGCATATCAAGCATAGCGGGAGCGTCCTTGACCTCCTGCTGGCAAATCGGCGACTTGCAGTCCAGGATTCGCATAGGATTGCGCTCAAGGCGAGTATGGCAGGTTTCGCAGAGATTGCTCTCATGCTCCCGCATGAACAGGCGAAGCTTTTCAAGATACTTGCCCCTGCACTCAGGGCAGCCGATGGAGTTAATCTTGACAGCAAGATTCTTAACGCCCAGCTTTTCAAAGAATCTGTAGGCAACGGTTATTACGTCCGCGTCCTCGGAGGCGTCCTTTGCTCCGTAGCATTCAACGCCGAACTGGTGATGCTCGCGAAGCCTTCCCGCCTGAGGATTCTCATAGCGGAAGATGGGATTGTCGATATAGTACATCTTGCAGGGAAGCGCGTCCGCATTAAGCCGTCCCTCAAGGAAGGCGCGCGCAGCTCCCGCTGTTCCCTCGGGCTTGAGGGTTATCGAGCGGTCACCTTTATCCTTGAAGGTGTACATTTCCTTCTGCACAACATCGGTAGTATCGCCGATGGAGCGAAGGAAAAGCTCCGTATGCTCAAATACCGGC
>CAZUTB010000297.1:0-3412 GCA_964622905.1 uncultured Oscillospiraceae bacterium
CCGGACGTTGTGCACGCAATTCTTGCGCACCATAACGACGTTGAGCCGCAGACGGTTGAAGCAGTGCTTGTACAGGCTGCCGACGCAATTTCCGCCGCTCGCCCCGGCGCTCGCCGCGAGTCCATTGAAAACTACATCAAGCGCCTTGAAAAGCTTGAGGAAATCGCGAACGCATTCCCCGGAGTCGAGAAGTGCTACGCGATCCAGTCGGGCAGAGAGGTTCGCATAATGGTAAAGCCGGACGATATTACCGACGAGGGAACGAAGGTTCTTGCCAAGGAAGTCGCCAAGCGCATTGAGAAGGAGCTTGAGTATCCGGGTCAGATTCGCGTGAACGTAATCCGCGAAACGCGCTCAACCGAATACGCAAAGTAATCTTTCAAAGCATAGGTTTATCAGCCTCCGAACACGGAACAATATCCGTGAACGGAGGTTTTTTTATGGAGAAATTTGAAATCAGGGATGTCAGCGCGGCGCAGATTCTGGACAGCAGGGGCTATCCGACGGTGAGGGCGTATGTAACCCTCGAAAGCGGAGTGAGCGCTTCGGCAAGCGTTCCCTCGGGCGCTTCGACAGGCTCCCACGAGGCGCACGAAAAGCGGGACGGGGACGCGGGCGAGTACGGCGGAAAGGGCGTAAGAAAGGCTGTAAGCCTTATAAAAGAGGAAATTTCGCCCGCGCTTAAAGGGACGGACATTCGCGGGCTTGCGGAGATTGACGCAATAATGCGCGCCTTGGACGGTACGGACGAGAAAAAGCGCCTTGGAGCAAACGCGATTCTTGCGGTTTCCCTTGCCTCCGCGCGGGCGGCGGCTCTCGCACAGGGCATTCCCCTTTACTATCTCATCGGCGGCGAAAGCGCGAGAACGCTGCCGATGCCGATGATGAACATCCTCAACGGCGGAAAGCACGCAGGCAACAAGCTGGACATACAGGAATTTATGATTCAGCCGCGCGGCGCGGGAAGCATTGAGGACGCTGTAAGGATGGGCGCGGAGGTGTACATGAAGCTGAGGGAGACCTTAGCCGCCCGCGGGCATTCGGTTTCCGTAGGCGATGAGGGCGGCTTTGCGCCGGATGTCGAAACGGAGGAGGCGATTGAGCTTATCTCGGAGGCGGTCATCAAGGCGGGCTGCACGATGAGCAGCATTCCCCTCTGCCTTGACGCGGCAGCCTCGGAATGGCGCTCCGCCAGCGGTTACAGGCTCCCCAAGGCGGGAAAAGCCTATGAAAAGGAGGAGCTAATCGAATACTGGCTATCGCTCTGCTCGCGCTATCCGATAGCCTCTGTTGAAGACCCGCTTGGTGAGGACGATTTCGACGGCTTTGCAAAGCTCAGGCAGGAAAGACCCAGTATACAATGGGTCGGCGACGACCTTTTCGTTACGAACCCCGAGCGGCTCAAAAAGGGAATTCAGGAGGGCGCGGCAAACGCGCTCCTATGCAAAATGAATCAGATAGGAACGCTTTCGGAAACGCTCTGTGCAATACAGACAGCAAAGAGGGGCGGCTATTCAGTAATAGTTTCCCACAGAAGCGGTGAAACCTCGGACACCTTTCTTTCCGACCTTGCCGTAGGCGTCAATGCCTCTCAGGTCAAAACAGGAGCGCCCTGCCGCTCAGAGCGCACGGAAAAATACAACAGACTTATCGAAATTGAAAAAGAATTGGGAATGAAGGGCATTTATAGCGGCGTACTCGGTTGACTTTCAGACGCTTTTGCAATAATATGAATGTCATATCCGAGCAGCGGATTAGCCGCATACGTTAGTGCGTTAAGCGGCGCATATGAAAAAATCGGCGGCGCAACGGCGTGTCTGCCGAGGGAGGCTGTACACATGGCGGATTTTACTATCACAGAGCTTTACCACAGCATACCCAAAGAGGAAATTAAAGGCGCTGTCGTTTCGGGCTGGGTGCGCACTCTGCGCAACAGCAAGGCGTTTTCCTTTATAGAGCTGAACGACGGAACCTTCTTTAAGAATCTTCAGGTGGTTCTGGAGGACGGAAAAACCGAGGATTATCAAAGCGCCGTTAAGCTCAGCACAGGCTGCTCTGTGCGCTGCACCGGCACTATCGTTCCCACCCCCGATATGAAGCAGCCCTTCGAGCTAAAGGCGGAAAAGGTGGAGCTTGTAGGCGCGTGCGACGCGGACTATCCCCTGCAAAAGAAGCGCCACAGCTTTGAATACCTGCGCACAATAGCGCATCTGCGGCCGCGCACCAACACCTTTCAGGCGGTTTTCCGCATTCGCTCCGTTGCGGCGCAGCTGCTGCACGAGTTCTTCCATGAGGAAGGCTTCGTGTATGTGCATACTCCGCTTATAACCGCATCGGACTGCGAGGGCGCGGGCGAAATGTTCAGGGTGACAACGCTTGACATGGAGAACCCGCCGAGGACTCAGGACGGAAAGATTGACTATTCTCAGGATTTCTTCGGCAAGGCGGCAAACCTTACCGTTTCGGGGCAGCTCAACGTTGAAACCTACTGCATGGCGTTCCGCAGGGTTTACACCTTCGGGCCTACCTTCCGCGCCGAAAAGAGCAACACCGCGCGTCATGCCGCCGAGTTTTGGATGGTCGAGCCGGAAATAGCCTTTGCGGACCTCACGGACGATATGGCGCTTGCTGAAAAGATGGTCAGAACCGTCATTACAAGGCTTATGGAGGAGCTTCCCGAGGAAATGGAGTTCCTGAGCAGCTTTGTGGACAAAGGGCTTATGGAGCGGCTCAAGCTGGTTGCAAACAGCGATTTCGGGCGGATTTCCTACACCGAGGCTATCGAAGTATTAAAGAATTGCGGTGTGAAGTTCGACTACCCGGTTGAGTGGGGAATCGACCTGCAAACGGAGCATGAGCGCTATCTTGCCGAGCAGTATTTCAAAAAGCCCGTTTTCGTTTACGATTATCCCAAGGAAATCAAGGCGTTCTATATGCGCCTTAACGATGACGGAAAGACCGTTGCGGCGGCTGACCTTCTCGTTCCCGGCGTCGGTGAGCTTATCGGCGGAAGCCAGCGCGAGGACAGGTTTGACGTTCTGGACAGGCGCATCAAGGAGCTTGGAATGGATCCCGCCTCCTACTGGTGGTACGAGGATTTGCGGCGCTTCGGCGGAACGCCCCACGCGGGCTACGGGCTTGGCTTTGAGCGCTTTATAATGTACGTTACCGGAATTACCAACATCCGCGACGTTCTCCCCTACCCGAGAACGACGGGAAGTGCGGAGTTTTAAGCGCTCAGCTGCGCTTCACTTTCGCCGCACGTCTGCTAAGGCAGGCGCGCGGCGATTTTTCATCATTTTACTGTTCGGCTTTGCCTCACGGTCGTAAAATGATGCAAGGAAACGAGATAAATCTCGCTCCTCGGGGCGGCAAAGCCACCCCTGCGGATTTCAATGAAGGAGAGGACTCC
>CAZUTB010000298.1:0-3398 GCA_964622905.1 uncultured Oscillospiraceae bacterium
AAATAGCGAAGGAGTTTACTCGATGGTAAATGACTGAGCCATTTATGCGCAGCTGACACCGCAGATGGGGTATTTTCAGCGGGAAGGACTGCTTGCTCAAAAGTCGTCTATCGCTAGGCGTCAAGCGCAGCCATGGCAGGAGCGTACTCGCGGGTACGTGACTGCCTCGGCTGCGTGAAGACAACACCGCGAGAGGCGGCTTTTCAGCGAGCAGGAAAAGAAGAAGGTCGTCTATGCATATACATAGACGACCTTCTTTAACAAATAACTTTTCAGAAGCCAATGTAAAGCTTACGCCTCGGCGGGCTTTGCAAGCTTCTTGGCAAGACGCGCCTTCTTGCGGCTGGCGGTCTCAACCTTGATGATTCCCTTGGCGGCAGCCTTGTCAAGAGCGGAGAAAGCGTTGGCAAGCTCCTTCTCGGCATTTTCGGGAGCGGCGTTTTCATACTTTTTGATAGCGGTCTTGACGCCGGTCGTTATGTTGCGGTTGCGAAGTGTTTTCGCCTCGGTAACCTTAACGCGCTTGATAGCAGACTTGATGATAGGCACCTAACACACCTCCAATAATGGTCGCGGTAAGCGGCAAAAGCTGCCGCAAAACCGCCGTAAGAAAAATGTGATAACTCAGCGCTTGGAGAACTGAGGCGCGCGGCGCGCAGCCTTCAGACCGTACTTCTTGCGCTCCTTCATACGAGGGTCGCGGGTAAGGAAGCCGGCTTGCTTGAGGGCGGTACGCAGCTCGGGGTCTGCCTTGATGAGCGCGCGGCTGATACCATGACGGATAGCGCCTGCCTGACCGGAAAGCCCACCGCCGTGTACGTTGACGAGAATATCGAAGCCCTTGCCTGCGCCGGTAAGCGTGATAGGCTGACGAACGGTCATCTTAAGGGTTTCAAGTCCGAAATAGGAGTCGATATCGCGCTTGTTGATGACGATTTTTCCATCACCGGCAACCAGACGAACGCGGGCAATGGCCTGCTTGCGGCGGCCAACGGCATTGTAATTAGCTTGAGACATTTTTGCTTATTTCTCCTTCCGCGTTACTTCAGTTCGAGCTTTTCAGGCTGCTGGGCAGTATGCTGATGCTCGGAGCCGGAATAAATGTGCAGCTTAGTCGCCATCTTGCGTCCAAGGGGTCCCTTGGGCAGCATTCCAACGATGGCCTTCTCTACGGCAAACTCAGGCTTGTTCGCCATGAGATCGCGGTACTTGGTTTCCTTCAGTCCGCCGGCGTATCCGCTGTGATGATAATAAATCTTCTGATCCAGCTTCTTGCCGGTAAGGATAGCCTTGTCAGCGTTAATGATTATAACATAATCGCCGGTATCCACATGGGGAGTATAAGTGGGCTTATTCTTGCCGCGCAGAATATTGGCAACCTGCGAAGCCAAGCGGCCCAAAACCATACCATCGGCGTCAACAACGTACCACTTGCGCTGTACGGTTTCTGCCTTTGCCATATACGTATTCAAGTTCGTATCCTCCTTGGGATTGTATGGTGAAAAGCTTTCCGATAAAATACGGAAAACCGGCGCGGAATCCGCGCAGTCTGCCGCCAATGATGGTCGCACCGGCAGCGATGTAGCAACAGACCGGGGCTAGCGGAGCTATTGCAGCAAGAATTATTCTACCTCTGCCGCTCATAATTGTCAACGGTTTGCGAAAATTTTTACGTCTTAAAACGGGAAATCAGCGCTGCCGAAGCAATATTGCTCCATTTTACCATAAATTACAGTGAAATCGCGAACTCCAGCTCATCGAGAACGGGTATTCTGTCCTCGCCTTCGGCAGGGATAATCATTCAAAACGCCTTCGTAAAAGCAGTACCTTTATTGAGTATGTATTTATAATTTGTATGCATTTGTACGCCTTTATCAAAACGCTCAAAAATACAGCTTTTTTTGATATACGCATACAAATCCGAAAGGTTTCGGTTTTACTCGCAGCTCCTTGCCCTAAAGCGGCTCGGCGTATCGCCGCACTCCGCAAGAAAGGCGCGGTTGAAGGTTCTCAGATTCTCATAGCCGCATTTATAGCAAACCTCCGTAACCGAAACGCTCGGGTCGCGCAGGAGGCGCTTTGCGTAGTCTATGCGAAGCGTATTTACATACTGACGAAAGCCGATATTGAGCTGCTCGATGAACAGATGCGAAAGATGCGAGGTGCTGAGTCCAAGCGCCATTGAAACGGATTTCAGCGTAATCGGAGCAAGGCAGTTCTCTCCGATATAGTTGATAACCCTGTCAACGCAGCCCGCACACTCGTTCCCCGCAGGCAAGAGCGAGAAGCGCGGAAGCACATAGGCAAGGAACAAATGCAGGTACGCCCTAAGCAGCGACTTATTCTCTGAGCATGAGATGCTGTAAAGCTTTGCGGCGATTTTGGGAAGCTCGCTTCCCGCTTCCTCGCATGTCAAAACAGGCACCTCGGGGCGCATCTGAGTCAGCATGGAATCGAACTCGGCAATGGTATGGGAGTCAAAGAACATTGACATTCCCCGCGCGTCCTCGCTAAACCTAATATAAGCGTGAGGAACAGTGGGGAAAACGACGGCGGTATCACCCGTATTAATCTGATAGTTTTTGCCGCCAATCATCAATTCGCCAAAGCCCCGCATAAGATAGACGACTTCGATAACATTATGAACATGGGCGGGAAACGGAGCGCAGTAACTGTCGCCTACGAAAAAAGGCATATCGCGCGTTTCGTAAAACAGTTTCATATGAATCACTCCTATTTGGTATGCTCTCAGCCATATCATACAGTATTTATATACGAATGTAAACGCAGCGCGGGCAATTTGAGATAATTTTGTCTAATTTTCTAAACCTAATGTCATTGAACAATGTGCACACGTTTCACTATACTTATGTATCATTACTAACAACAAGTGAGGCATACCGAATGAAGGCAAGCATTACGAAACACCAGTTGCGCTCCTACCGGGAATTCCTCTACGTGCTTCCGTTTATCGTTATGGTGGCTATCTTCTCGTATTATCCGCTGTACGGATGGGTCTACTCATTTTTCAGCTATAAGCCGCCGCAGAGCCTTTCATGGGAGAACTACGTTGGAGTAAAGTGGTTTGCAACGCTCGTTTCGAGCGAAGCGAAGCGCGCGGAGCTTTGGCAGGTTTTTGTGAACACCTTTGTAATGAGCGGAATCACGCTTACAACAAGCTGGATTCCAATGCTGTTCGCGGTGTTTCTCAACGAAATCAAGTGTATGCCCTTCCGCAAGGTTGTTCAGACGGTCACAACGCTCCCGAACTTCATCAGCTGGGTTCTGGTGTACTCGGTTGCGCAGAGCATTTTTAACTCAACCGGTCTTGTGAACACCATTGCGATGCAGCTTGGGCTTATAAGCGCGCCGATAGACTACCTGAAGGACTCCAGCCA
>CAZUTB010000299.1:0-3396 GCA_964622905.1 uncultured Oscillospiraceae bacterium
GTCTGTCTGTCTGTCTGTCTGTCTGTCTGTCTGTCTGTCTGTCTGTCTGTCTGTCAAAATTGTGCCGCAAACCAGCATATATTTCAACTCTCTTTTGCACGCAATTAATACACATTTATTGTAGCATAGTAAGTCGGAAAAGCAAGATAAAATAACGAAATATTATATTTATACAAGACGGCAGCGCAGAAGCCTCGCTATCTGTTACAGCTTCGCCGACAAGACCGTCCTGATAAAGCAAGCCGCCCCCATCCGACGCCTATCAATAAGCGCCGAACGGGAGCGGCAGTATTTTTAGTTTTCATTACGCCTTAAGCATACCCAAGCAGAGCGGCGGTGATTTGCTGCTTTGTCCGTTGGTTACGCCTTGGTCTTTTTCTTAAAGCAGAAGATTGCAAGCGCGCTGAGCGCAGCGGCATAAGCAAGCACCCATATAAGGTGCCCAAGGTTCAGCCCGCCGCCCTGCACGATTCCCTGAACCAGCGAAACGGCATGACCGAAGGGCAGCAGATTGCATATGGCTTCATAAACGCCGCCGACAGCGGAAACGGGAAACCACGCGCCGCTTGTCCACGCGGCGAGGTTTATCAGGATGGAGGCAAGCCCGCCGACCTGCTTATCCGAAAAGAGCGAGCCGAATAGCAGCCCCATTGAGATATAGAGCAGCGAAACGGGAATCAGCGCGATGAAGCAGAAAAGCAGGTTTGCATCAGCCTTAAGCCCGAAGCAGAGCGCCGCCAAGATGCAAGCAAGCGCCTGAACGAGCGCAAGCGGGATGAGCGGGAGGCTGTACCCGAGAATGTAATCCATTCCCGTCATTGGCGAAACAAGAATGCGGGAAAGGAACGCGCTTGAGCGGTCGCCCGCAACGAGCAGACCGAGGAAAAGCGTTACAAACGACATACTGAAAACGGCAATTCCGGGCGCGAGATTCGCTATTGCAAACGACGGATTCGTCGCCGCGCCGATATTCGAGGATATTAACGAAAACATGACTATAAGCACAACGGGCAGAGCGATTCCGAAGATAAGCGTAAGCAAATCGCGCGTCATTTCCTTAAAGTTTCTGGACGCAAACGCAAGCCATTTCATTTACTTGTAAACCTCCTCGGTAAGGGACAGGAAGGCTTCCTCAAGGCTTGCCTTTCCGGTCTTTTCAAGTATTTCGGCAAGCGTGCCGTCAGCCTGACAGCGCCCCTTATCCATAATCATCAGCCTGTCGGAAAGCGCCGCCGCCTCCTCAAGATAATGGGTTGTAAGCACTACGGTGACCTTGCCCTTCAATTCCTCGATATGCTTCCACAGGTCGCGGCGCGCCCTTACGTCAAGCCCGAGGGTCGGCTCGTCAAGGAAAAGCACCTCAGGCTCGGTTATCAGCGCCATAGCTATCGAAAGCCTGCGCTGCCAGCCGCCCGAAAGCGTCTTTGCGCGGTCCTTGCGGCGCTCGGTAAGGCGGAAGGATTCCATCATTCTCTCCGCCTTTTCTCGGGCGGTCTTCTTGTCGTCCCCGTAAAGCCGCGCAATCAGCTCAAGGTTTTCCTGCACGGAAAGCTTTGCGGCAACTGCGGTTTCCTGCGGCGAAACGTTAGTAAGCTGCTTAGCCGCGAGCGGCTCCTTGATAACGCTCTTTCCGCATATCTCCGCGTCGCCCTCCGTTGGCGTAAGCAGTCCGCAGAGCATACGGATTGTGGTGGTTTTTCCCGCTCCGTTCTGCCCGAGAAGCGCAAAAAGCTCGCCCTTTTGAACGGTGAGATTAAGGTCATCAACCGCCGTGCGCTCCTTGAATTTCTTGGTTAGTCCGATAGTTTTAATCGCGTTCATTGTTTTCCTCCGCTGCCGCTCGCATTGCGTCATCAACGCCGCCCACGCCGAGCTTGCCCATTCGCTCCCATATCGCAACGAAAACCTCGTTCTTAATAACGGCAAGCCCGTGCTCATCCTCGTCCCCAAGAATCATCAGCTGGTCGCCGGGCTTTATCGAGAACAGTTCGCGCGCCTCCTTTGGTATAACAATCTGACCCTTTTCCCCAACCTTGACCGTGCCGAACATATGCTTCTTCCCGTGAGGTATATCCACGCAGCATTCACTCCTTTGCAAAGTATGATTTGTTATACTATTCATACTTTTCGTGTTAATCATAACTCGAAGCACCGCGCTTGTCAACAAAATCCGCCGCAATATACAAAAACGCGGCTGAAATGACGGAAAGGTCAGCAGCGCCGCGCGAGCAAGGGCGCAGAGGCAGAAGATACAGCGGCGGCTGAAATAATTGCATACACACCTCCGATTATGTTATTCAGCCTCATCATTGACATTATGCACCTGTTAGAATAAACTTAGCTCAGGAATACGCCGCGCGGCTTGCATTGCGGCGCTTTTAGCCGTGAAAGCGGCGCGAAATAATAAAAAACGCTGAGAATGGGAGAGATAGCGACTACATGAATATAACAATCAGGAGAGAAAGAGAAGAGGATTACAGGGCGGTCGAAGAGCTGATGAAGAAGGCTTTCTGGAACGTAAGCGAGCCGGGCTGCTTTGAGCATTACCTCGCCCACACCCTGCGGAAGCACGCCGATTTTATACCGGAGCTGGATTATGTTCTGGAGGCGGACGGAAAAATAGCGGCAGCCGTTATGTACGCAAAGTGCAAGCTGGTGGACGAAAGCGGCAATGAGCGGGACGTGCTGACCTTCGGTCCTGTCGGCGTGCTGCCGGAATTGCAGCGCAGGGGCTTAGGCAAAAAGCTGCTAAACTACTCGTTTGACAGGGCGCTGGAGCTTGGCTACGATTCGATAGTAATTTTCGGGAATCCGGAGAACTATTACAGTCTCGGCTTCAAGAACGGGAAGCGCTTCGGAATAGGGCTTGGCGGGGACTGCTATCCCGTTGCCCTGCTTGCGAAGGAGCTTAAGGAGGGCGCGTTCGGCGGCGTCAAATGGGCTTACCGTGAAAGCCCCGCATATGAGGTAAACCCTGCCGAAGCGGAGGAATTCGACAAGGATTTTGAGCAGATGGAGAAGGCTTATCAGCCGAGTCAGGAGCTGTTTTGGATATATTGCCGGTCAATTGTCAATCGCTGATAACGTTTGTGAATAGATAAACGTCAAAAGCCCGCCGAGAGCATCCATGCTCCCGACGGGCTTAAACATTATTAAATTTCAAAGTTTACGCGGGAAAGCACTTCTGCTGAAAAGAAGGCATACCGCATCCCTGCCGCATGAATATACGCGAAGCAAAGCGGAAAAACACAGTTTTCCCCTACGAGTGACGGGATAGCGGATAGCACTGACACAAACTTTAGGGGATGTAAAGAAGGGTCTCCCTTCTTTTGAAATCCGCAGGGGTGGCTTTGCCGCCCCGAGGAGCGGCTGTAATGCCGCTTCCTATATCATTTT
>CAZUTB010000300.1:0-3381 GCA_964622905.1 uncultured Oscillospiraceae bacterium
ATTTTACGATGTTATTCCAAACTTACCGTGCTTATACTTATCGCGTCCAAACTTATCGTGTCTTGATTTATCACACCTAGGCTTCATACCGTAGCTTTTCGCAGCATAGAGCTGCCCGCTGAAAGAAGCAATCTTTCGGCGGGCTGTTTTTTGTTTCTTCCCTCCGCCAACTCTCAAATTCCACCCTTTCTCCCCCTTTCTGCTAGGTTTGCATCATTTTTGTTAAGCCATACGAAAAACGAGAAAGCGTTGATTTTCCTTGATAATTTCACATTTGTGCAAAAATTTTGTCTCTTTTCAGGCTGGGCTTTTGCTCGTATATTGTTCTTACAAAGCACGGCGTAAAGGGGGAAAACCAATGCAGCAAGGAAAGCGGATGAAACGGCTTGTCAAGCAGATTTCCGCAAATTACGGACTTTATCTGCTGATACTGCCCGCTCTTATTTATCTTATTGTGTTCAATTATCAGCCCATGTACGGAATTCAGATTGCGTTCAAGAATTACAAGGTGGTGCGCGGAATCGCGGGCAGCCAATGGCTGAACCCCTGGTATAAGCACTTTGAAACCTTTTTTAACGCGTATTACTGCGGGCGGCTCATAACAAACACGCTGCTGCTCAACCTGTTCAGCCTCCTGTTCTCCTTCCCGCTGCCAATCCTTCTTGCAATAGTAATCAACAATATTAAGAGCCAGCGGTTAAAAAAGTTCACGCAGACCGCCGTGTATGTGCCGCATTTCATCTCAACCGTTGTGCTTGCGGGCATTCTGTACATTCTGCTCTCGCCCACCAACGGGCTTATCAACCATGGCATAAGGGCGCTGGGCGGGCAGGCAATCTACTTTATGAACGAGCCGGGCTGGTTCCGCCCCATATACATAATCTCCGGCATCTGGCAGGATGCGGGCTGGAGCTCAATACTCTATATAGCTGCGCTGGCGGGAGTCGATCAGGAGCTGTACGAGGCGGCGACAATCGACGGCGCAAGCAAATGGCAGAAGGTGCGCTACATCGACATTCCGCACATCATCCCAACCGCGACCATGATGCTCATTCTGAACTGCGGCTCGCTGCTTTCCTCCTCAACGCAGAAAGCGCTGCTGCTGCAAACGGGCGGCAACATCGGTATGTCGGATATCATCGGAACCTATGTCTACACGATGGGGCTTGGCTCCGGACAGTTCTCCTATACCGCCGCCATCGGGCTGTTTGTCAACGTTATCAATTTCATACTGCTGCTGGGCGCGAATACGCTCTCCAACCGTATGAAGGGCGAAACGCTGTTTTAAGAAGGAGGGGACTGTATGACCGCACATTCCGCGATATCGCTTAAAAGCAATCCGATAAAGCAGAAGGAGATTTGGCAGGACAAGCTGTTCAACGCCGTTGTGCTGATTATAACGGTATTAGTGCTTGTTATGACGCTGTATCCGCTTTATCTGATGCTCATCTGCTCCTTCTCAGAACCCGCGTTGGTTGTATCCGGTCAGGTTACGCTCTATCCGCGAGGGCTGACGCTTACGGGCTACACTGCGGTGCTGAAAAACAGCGAGATATGGCGCAGCTACCTCAACTCCATTATTTACACTCTCTCGGGCACGGCTATAAGCCTTGCTGTAACAATGGGCGCGGCGTTCACGCTCTCGCGCAGGTTCCCCGGCAAGAAGCTTCTCTCCTTCGTTTTCGCCTTCACGATGTTCTTTGGCGGCGGAATGATTCCCACCTTCTTAACGGTGCGCGATATCGGGCTTTACAACACGCCGTTCATCTGTATTCTTATGGGCTGTGTTTCGGTCTGGAATGTTATGCTCGCGCGGACCTTTATAACCTCCACAATCCCCGAGGCGCTCTATGAGGCAGCGAATTTGGACGGCGCTACGCAGCTGCAAATATTTTTCCGGATTGTTATACCGCTCTGCGGCACAATCATCGCGGTGCTGTCGGTTTACTACGGCGTGTCGAAATGGAATGACTACTGGACGGGACTTATCTACTTGAGCAACCGCTCACTGCTGCCGCTTCAAACCTTGCTCAAGGAGATTCTTGCGTCCTTGGAGGCAAGCCGCGACCTGCTGATGAGCCTTGTTATCGACAATGCCGAGCAGGACGCGGAGCTGCTCAACCGCGCGCAGATTGCTAAATACTGTGTGATAGTCGTGTCCACCGTGCCTGCGGTCGTGCTGTACCTGTGTATGCAGAAGTTTTTCGTAAAGGGCGTAATGATAGGTTCTATCAAAGGATAACAAATCTTTGGAGCGAATAGCTCTGATAATAAAGGAGGAAACCCCATGAAAAAGACCCTGTCCCTGCTGCTGAGCGTAGTGATGCTGCTTGGCATGATTCCCGCGGCGTTTGCGGAAAGCCCCGTTGAGATAGACGCGATGATTTGGTATCGCGATATCGACGAGCTGAATTTCGCCGATATGGACTACTTCAACAATCCCGAAACCGGCATCACCGCGCAATCCGGCGTTCATGCGAACTTCAATCAGGTCAAGGGCGCCGATTGGACCACCAAGATAAACCTTATGCTTGTTTCCAACAAGTATCCGGACGTAATCGTGCGCGGCGGCTTGAACCTTGAGATGTACGGCGTGGATGAGGAAATCCTGCTTCCGCTGGACGATTACATCGACAAGTATATGCCCAACTATAAGGCGCTTCTTGACGCCGACCCCGAGCTTGCCAAGACGCTCAGGTCCTCCGACGGCAAGATGTACCAGATAGGCTGGATTATTCCGCAGAACATCAACACCGACAGCCACCTGTTCGTCAACAAAAAGTGGCTTGACGCGGCGAATCTCGCCGTTCCGACCACTATGGACGAGTTTGTAACCATGCTGCGCGCGTTCCGTGATTTGGATGTGGACGGCGACGGAGACGCAACGAATGAGATTCCGCTGGGCGCAGGCTTTGAGGATATCCAGAACGGCATCTATGCGTTCCTGCGCTTCTGGGGAATCGTGCATAACGGCGATTACGTCGGAGTGAGCGATGACGACAAGGTCTATTCATGGCTGCGCGACGAGCATCTGCGCGATGCGCTCACCACGATTTCCTCCTGGTATCAGGAGGGCTTGGTGGACATCGAGTGCGTTTCTCAGGACACGAACGCGTTTGAAGCAAAGGTCAATGCTTGCGACTACGGCACCTTCTGGCGCTGGCGCATGACCTCCATGGGCACCACCGAGGATGTATACAGCCAGTATGAATGTATGCTTCCTATCTCCGCCGAGGGCTGCCAAGCCAAGGTTACGCAGATTGTTGAATTGCCCGCGTTTGGCGCGGCGCTGACCGTTGCCGCGGAGAAAAACGGCAAGGTTGAGGCTGTCTGCAAGTGGCTTGACACGCAGTTCCAGTGGGAAAACATGATAAACAGCTA
>CAZUTB010000301.1:0-3354 GCA_964622905.1 uncultured Oscillospiraceae bacterium
GTCACAGCGAGCGCCGCCAGTATTTCGGCGAGACCGACGAAACCGTAAACCTGCGCGTCAAGGCGTGCGTTGCTGCGGGCATGACCCCCATCATCTGCGTCGGCGAGAAGAAGGAGCAGCGCGAGGCGGGCTATACCAACGCGCTTGTAAGCTATCAGACGCTCGTTGCGCTTGAAGGACTCACCGAGAAGGAAATCGCCAAGGCGGTTATCGCCTATGAGCCTGTATGGGCTATAGGCACAGGGCTTGTAGCCACCGACGAGCAGGCAAACGAAACCATCGGCGTAATCCGCAAGGCTATTGCCGGAAGGTACGGAAAGGCGACCGCGAACAAGACCCGCATCCAGTACGGCGGAAGCATGAACCCGAAGAATGTTAAGGGACTCATGGCGCAGAGCGAGATTGACGGCGGACTCATCGGCGGCGCTTCCCTTAAGGCTGAGGATTTCTCCAAAGTAGTAGGCTTCGACAAGGAGTAATGCAAATGGCAAAGAAAATGACGGCGCTCATCATTATGGACGGCTTCGGAATCAACCCCCGCCATGACGGAAACGCCATTTATCAGGAAGGCACTCCGAACCTTGACGCGCTCAAGGCTAAGTACCCCTACACCCAGCTTGGCGCAAGCGGTATGGACGTTGGGCTTCCCGACGGACAGATGGGCAACAGCGAGGTTGGACATACCAACATGGGCGCGGGAAGAATTGTCTATCAGGAGCTTACCCGAATAACCAAGGATATTCAGGACGGCGATTTCTTCAAGAACGAAGCGCTCATCTGGGCGATGGACGAGGCGAAGAATAACGGCAAGGCGCTTCACCTGATGGGACTTGTTTCCGACGGCGGAGTTCACAGCCACAACACGCACCTTTACGGGCTGCTTGAAATGGCGAAGCGCCGCGGGCTTAAGAAGGTTTACATTCACGCGTTCCTTGACGGGCGCGATGTGCCTCCCTCCAGCGGAGCTGAGTTCGTTCAGCAGTTGCAGGATAAGTGCGCCGAGATAGGCGTAGGCGAGATTGCAACCGTTATGGGCCGCTATTGGGCAATGGATAGAGATAACATCTGGGAGCGCGTTGAAAAGGCTTATGACGCCATCGTGCTTGGCAAGGGTGAGGACGAGGCTTCCGACGCAGTAAGCGCTGTTAAAGCCTCCTATGATAAGGGCGTTACTGACGAATTCGTTCATCCCGCCGTTATCACAAAGGGCGGGAAGCCCGTCGGAACTGTTGAGGAGAACGATTCCGTTATCTTCTTCAACTTCCGTCCCGACCGCGCACGTCAGCTCACCCGTACCTTCATAATGCCCGATTTTAACGGCTTTGAGCGCAAGAAGGGCTTCTTCCATGTGAACTTCGTTTCCATGACGCAGTACGACGAAACCTTCACGGGGCTTAAGGTCGCGAATCCTCCCACATCCCTCAACAACACCCTTGGCACGTACATTTCCGAGCTTGGGCTTACTCAGCTGAGGATTGCCGAAACGCAGAAGTACGCGCACGTCACCTTCTTCTTCAACGGCGGAGTTGAGGAGCCAAACAAGGGCGAGGACAGAGAGCTTATCCCCTCCTCCAAGGTTGCGACCTTCGACATGAAGCCGGAGATGAGCGCCTACGAAGTGACGGAGAAGGCGGTTGAGTGCATCAATTCGGGCAAGTACGATATGATGATTCTCAACTTTGCCAACTGCGATATGGTCGGCCATACCGGTGTTATGGAAGCCGCCGAGAAAGCGGTAAAGACCGTTGACGAGTGCGTTAAAACCGTTGTTGACGCTATTCTTGCAAACGGCGGGCGCGCGTTCGTAACCGCAGACCACGGCAACGCCGACCAGATGATTGACTACGAAACCGGCGAGCCGTTCACCGCGCACACCACCAACCCCGTTCCCTTTATAATGGTTGACAACGCGCGCAAGGATAAGAAGCTCCGCTCCGGCGGACGCCTTGCCGACATTGCGCCGACAATGCTCGATTCTATGGGCATCCCCGTTCCGAAGGAAATGACGGGCAAAACGCTTATAGAAAAGTAATCAATTTGAGGCTCGGCAAATAGTTATCCAATAGCAGGACGTTCGTTCACAGAGGTAGCGCACGCCCTGCTTTTTTATACGGATTGAGCATTATGCGCGTGAGGAAACCAATAGGCAGGGATATGTTCACGGCTTAATCCAGTATTATTTTTGTTTTCAGTTTCAGGCTATTGACATGAGTGTATAAATATCATACAATCACAGCACGATATAGAAAGATTTCTATATCAAACACCGAAAGGAGACCGTTTATGGAGCTTTACAGGTCTGCCGAGCTTTTCAAGGCGCTCGGAGACGAAACGCGCCTCAAGATACTGGAGATGCTTTCCGAAAAGGACTCGGAGGCCTGCGCCTGCAAGATGCTCTGCGAGTTCGACTGCACTCAGCCGACGCTCTGCTACCACCTGAAATCCCTATGCGACGCAGGGCTTCTGATTTCCCGCAAAGAGGGCTGTCAGGTTTATTACAGGGCTAATCCCGAAATCCTGAAGCTTGTAGCGGAAATCGCAGCGCTTTCGGATAAGGAAAATGACGAGAGATAAATACACTTTGCGCGTTTGCGCGCGCACAAGGAGATAACGATAGGATGAGCGAAACCATTCCCCTCCTTCGGCTTGAGGACATCTCGATGACCTATTCGGGCACGGAGGTTCTCCACAAAATCAACCTTTCCGTAAGGAAGGGCGAGTTCCTGACGCTTCTGGGTCCCAGCGGCTGCGGAAAGACGACGACGCTCAGGATTATTGCGGGGCTTGCGCAGCAGACCTCCGGCAAGGTATGGCTTGACGGGAAGGATATAAGCAAGCTGCCGCCCGAAAAGCGCGACGTCAACACCGTTTTTCAGAGCTATGCCCTTTTCCCGCACATGAGCGTTGAGAAGAACATAGCCTACGGGCTGAGGCTGAGAAAGGCGCCCTCTAGCGAGATAAAGAAGCGCGTTTCCGAAATGCTTTCGCTTATTCGCCTTCCGGAATACGGAAAGCGTATGCCCTCCGAGCTTTCGGGCGGACAGCGGCAGCGCGTCGCCATCGCCCGCTCAATAATATTGCAGCCGAGAGTGCTTTTGCTCGACGAGCCGCTTGGCGCTCTGGATTTGCAGCTTCGGCGGCAAATGCAGCAAGAGCTTAAGGAGATTCAGAAAGAGGTAGTAATTACCTTTATATACATAACGCACGACCAGGAGGAAGCGCTCAACATGAGCGACACCATCGCCGTTATGAACGCGGGGCGCTTTGAGCAGATAGGCACCCCCTCCGAGGTCTACGAAAGCCCGAAAACGCTGTTTACGGCGGGCTTTATCGGGCAGAGCAATCTGCTTAAGG
>CAZUTB010000302.1:0-3340 GCA_964622905.1 uncultured Oscillospiraceae bacterium
CGCGCAACAACCGCAGGCAGTAACCAACGCTACTTCCCCTATACGCAAACCCGCGGCGCAATGCTAAAGCTTTGCGCCGCGGCAAACAATGAATCTTAGGGTTACGCCTCGCTTTGGTTATCTCCTGCTTCGGTATGCCTTTTCGGGCAAGCCTGCCTGAGAAAACCCGCTGCGGCTTCGCTTAGCCCTTACTCCTGAGCCATCTTCTTGTAGTTCTCAAGGCGGAGCTTAGCGTCCTTTTCGGTCTGAGCGAAGAGCCTGTCGGCGCTGTCCGGGAACATCTTGGCAAGAGAAGCATAACGCACCTCACCGCGGATGAACTCCTGATAGTTGCCGGTCGGGTCTTTGCTGTCAACGGTCATCGGGTTCTTGCCCGCGAGCGCCAAATCAGGATTGTAGCGATACAGAGGCCAGTAGCCGCACTCAACAGCCTTCTTGATTTCCGCCTGAGCAAGGCCCATGTTGATACCATGGTTGATGCAGGGCGCGTAGGCGATGATGAGGGACGGTCCCTTGTAAGCCTCAGCCTCGGTCATAGCCTTCAGCAACTGCTGGGGATTTGCGCCCATAGCGACGGTTGCTACATAAACGTAGCCGTAGCTCATCGCCATCATGCCCAAATCCTTCTTCTTCGTCTTCTTACCGGACGCAGCGAACTTCGCGATAGAGCCGGTAGGAGTGGACTTGGAAGCCTGTCCGCCGGTGTTGGAGTAAACTTCGGTATCTACCACCAGCACGTTGACGTCCTGACCCTGCGCAAGCACATGATCCAGTCCGCCGTAACCGATATCGTATGCCCAGCCGTCGCCGCCGAAGATCCAAATGGACTTCTTGGTGAGCAGGTCAGCATTCGCGATAACCTCGCGGGCGGCGGTGCAAGCCTCGCAGGGGCACTTCTTGCCGTTTGCGAGCCAGTCCTTCTCCCACTCGGTGCCGGTGAGGTCAACATCAATTCCGTCCTTGCAGGCGGCAAGGAGCTTAGCTCCCGCTTCCTTGGAGCCCTCGGCGTCGTCCATCTTCTCGAGCCACTCTGCGCCGGCAGTCTTGATGGCTTCCTCGGCGTAGTCAACGGCAATGAGCTTCTTTACGGTGTCGGCGAGCTTGGCGCGGCGCTGCTGAGTAGCAAGGTTCATGCCGAAGCCGAACTCCGCGTTATCCTCAAACAGGCTGTTCGCCCATGCAGGACCATGGCCATCCTCGTTGACGGTGTAAGGCACGGTAGGTGCGGAGCCGCCGTAGATGGAGGAGCAGCCGGTAGCGTTCGCGACGATCATCCTGTCGCCGAAGAGCTGGGTGACGAGCTTGACATACGGGGTCTCGCCGCAGCCCGCGCAGGCGCCGGAGAACTCAAAGAGAGGCTTGAGAGCCTGGCTGTTCTTGACGGAAGCCTTGTTGACAACGGTCTTGACCTCGGGAACGGTCATAGCGAATTCCCAGTTCTCTTCCTCAGCGCGCTGAGTTTCAAGCGGCTTCATGACGAGAGCCTTTTCCTTCGCGGGGCAGACCTCTACGCAGTTGCCGCAGCCGGTGCAGTCCAGAGGGCTTATCTGCATACGATACTGCATTCCCGCAAACTCCTTGCCGGTAGCAGCCTTGGTGGCATATGCGGCGGGAGCGCCCTTCATAACCTCCTCGGAGGCGTAGATGGGGCGGATGCAGGCGTGAGGGCAAACCAGCGAGCAGTTGCCGCACTGGATGCAGTTGTCCTTGATCCACTCGGGAACCTTGACGGCGATTCCGCGCTTCTCAAACTTGGTGGTTCCGGTGGGAGCGAAGCCGTCCGCGTTGAACGCAGATACGGGCAGGTCGTCACCCGCCTGAGCAAGGATGGGAGCGATAACATCGTCAAAGTACTTGGTGGTGCCCTTTACCTTCATGGGAACAGCGCCGGTGGTGGCGTTTGCCCACTCCGCGGGAACCTTAACCTCGACAAGTCCGGAAATAGCGATGTCGATAGCGTCCCAGTTCTTCTGAACGATAGCGTCGCCCTTCTTGCCGTAGGTCTTCTTGGCATACGCCTTCATGTACTTGTCGGCATCCTCATAGGGGATAACGGAAGCGAGCTTGAAGAACGCAGCCTGCATGATGGTGTTGATTCTGTTGCCCATGCCAACCTTCGCGGCAAGCGCGATGGCGTTGATGGTGTAGAAGCGGGCGTGCTTCTTGGCGAGCAGCTGCTTCATCTTGGCGGGCAGCATTTCGTCCATCTGCTCGGCGGTCCACTGGCTGTTGAGCAGGAATACGCCGCCGTCCTTGAGGGTGGAAACCATGTCGTACATGGTTACATAAGCGGGATTGTGGCAGGCGATAAAGTCAGCCGCGTCAATAAGATACGGGGACTGAATCGGCTTCTTGCCGAAGCGCAGATGGCTTACGGTAAGTCCGCCGGACTTCTTGGAGTCATACGCGAAATACGCCTGAGCGTAAAGGTCGGTATGGTCGCCGATAATCTTGATGGAGTTCTTATTCGCGCCGACGGTTCCGTCAGAGCCGAGGCCGTAGAACTTGCAGCAGATAGCGCCCTCGGGAGCGGCGTTGAACTGCTCGCCCAGCGGCAGGGAGGTCATCGTTACATCGTCAACAATGCCGACGGTGAAGTGATTCTTCATTGCGCCGGAAAGGTTGTCGAAGACCGCCTTTACATGGGTCGGGGTGAATTCCTTGGAGCCGAGGCCGTAGCGTCCGCCTACAACCTTGATATCGACGCGGCCTTCCTCAAGCAGCGCGGAGCAGACGTCGAGGTAAAGCGGCTCGCCCAAAGCGCCGGGCTCCTTGGTGCGGTCAAGCACTGCAAGCTTCTTGCAGGTTGCGGGGATAGCCGCAAGGAAATGCTTTACGGAGAACGGACGATAGAGATGGCACTTGATAAGTCCGACCTTCTCGCCCATTTCAACCAGCTTGGTGACGGCTTCATCGGCTACATCGCAGCCGGAGCCCATCGCCATGATGACCCTGTCTGCATCGGGAGCGCCGACGTAGTCGAACAGGTGATACTGACGGCCGCAGATTTTTGCGACTTCGTCCATAACCTCCTGCACGATTTCGGGGGTCGCGTTGTAATACTTGTTGGCAGCCTCACGATTCTGGAAATAAATATCAGGGTTCTGAGCGGTGCCGGCAAGATGCGGATGCTCCGGATTCAGAGCGCGGGCGCGGAACTCGTTAACCTTGTCCCACGGCATGAGCTTTTCAATCTCGGAATACTCGAAAGCGTCAATCTTCTGATACTCATGGCTCGTGCGGAAGCCGTCGAAGAAATGCACAAAAGGCACGGAGGCGCGGAGGGTAGCCACATGAGCTACGAGCGCCATATCCATAACCTCCTGCACGGAGTTGGAAG
>CAZUTB010000303.1:0-3326 GCA_964622905.1 uncultured Oscillospiraceae bacterium
GTCGTAGCCGCTCAGAAGGATGAACACCATTTTCATATTGCGCTCGCGGCATTTGCGCGCAAGGTCGAGGCCGCTTGTTTCGCCCATCCTTATATCGGATACGACCAAATCCGGCGTATGCTCAAGTATATAGCCGAAAGCATCGTCGGCGTTCTGAAAAGCGGCAACCCTGTCGAAGCCCCAGCGCGGAAAGTCAAAGCTCTGGCGTATATCGGCGAGCGCCCATTTATCATCGTCAACAATAACCGCGCTATACATATTTGTCATCCCCCAAGCGTTATATTTCGAGCGTCATTCCGTCGTAAGCAAGCTCTATTCCGTACGGCTCAACAATCTTGCGGTATTTATCATAGGGCGGAGTCCAGTGCGGCGCCATATGCGAAAGCACCATTCGAGGCTTATCCGTCCACAGCTGATGCTTATCAAAGTAATCCAGCATACGCAGATTCTTTTGCAGATTCTGATGCATACTGTATTCAACCGGCATTTCGCCGAAGGTTCCCTCCAGCACGACTGCATCATAGCGCTTTCTGCCTATAATGTCGAGCATATCCTCCTTGTAGCCGCCGCAGTCAAGAGCGTAAAGCAGCGTTTTCCCGCCGCGCTCGATGATGTAGTTTAGCACGCTGCCGTACCTGCTGTGCTGCGAGGTCACCGCCGTAACAAAGGTGTCGCCGCAGTGCGCAATAGCTCCGGCGCTAAGCTCCGTAAAGCTCATATTGTAGTCATGCTCAATGTTTTCGGGATGGAAGCGTTCGTTGCGGCAAAGCGCCTCCCAAATGCTTATGTGCCCGTAAACCGAGAGATGCGGAACCGGCGTTTGCAGCGCGCCCATCCATTGCCGCTCCGTTTCCATGTCGAAATTCTCCGGAATCTCCTGCGCCTGCCCGCACGAATACGGAAGCCCGCGCCATGTGAGATGCTGCGGGTAAAAATGATCCTGATGGTCGTGCGTAACAAACAGATAGCGAATCTTCGTCAAATCCGCGTGAAAGCGCAGAGCCGAGGAAAACGCGTGATGGCTCATATCGAGCATCAAATCGTCGTCCAGCAGCGCGCAGCTGTTATCGCGTATGTTTCTCCCGCCATGCTCCCTTGCATAGGTGCAATTCGGGCAGTTGCACCAGAGCGCGGGGTAGCCCTCTCCCGCGCTTGTACCCAAGAACAGAAGCTTCATGCTCTGCTCCTCCCTTGCCTTACTGAATAAATCCAAGCCCGACCGCAGCGATCGGGCTTGGAAACGGTTAAGTGTTATTTAACGAAAGCGCTGTCCAAATCCTTTACAACAGGCTCCCAAATGCCGCGGTTGCTCTCAACGAAGCTGTTTATCTCCGCATCAACGTCGATGGAGGGGGTGATGATGAGATAGGTAAGCTCGTTGGCAAGGTCAATGGAATACTCCGCCTTGGTATCGCTTGCAAAGAACTTGTAGGCATAGTCAATCGCGTTGATTTTGCCAGCCTTCTTAGCGGCGAATACGTCCAGAATCTGCTGCACCACAGCCTTGTCATACCCGGGATTGATGAAGCTGTAATCATCGGCAACAGCGCCAAGAGAGCGGAATACCTGATAGGAGCCATACAAATCCTGGCAGCTCTTATATTTTCCGTCCGCGTCCGGCTCAAGCAGAATCTTGATGGACTTGTCATCGTTGTAGTCCCAAGCCTTGCCCTGAATGCCCACCATAACGGCAAGCTCGCCCTCTTCGGTGCAAATCCAGTCCATGATTTCAAGGACGCGCGTAAAGGTTTCATCGCTCATAGAGGGGCTGAAGAAGGTGCAGGACCAGTAGTTATCCGTCTGGTTCGCCTGAACGATTCCGTCATCGCTTGAGATTGCCGCAAGCCCGATGTTGTCGGCGGAAAGTCCGGTGCTGTCCTCAAAGGTGCTGCGGAAGGCGTAGCACGAGGGAATCGAGCAGCTGCCGAACATTGCGGCGGAAAGACCGGAGGTGAAGTTCGCGGTTGCGTCCGACATGCTGAGCAGGTAGAAGTCGGGGTCAATCAGACCCTTCTGATACCAGTCGCGAGCCATGTTGACGCCGATGGAAATCTTGCCGTTCTGCATAATCCAGTGGTAGCCGGTTTCGTCGCGGTAGAACGGGTCCTGGTCGTAGTTGAAATCGCTGAACATCATGAAAAGATTGCTGATAGCGGAGGGCGTTTCGCTAAGCCCCAGGGTGTTGCCGTTGCCCGCCTTGTCGCTGTCGATGCAGCCGCGCAGGTAGTCCGCAAGCTGCGACATGGTTATGGACGCGCCGAACTTCATTCCGAGTGCGTCCGCCCAATCCTTGCGGTAGTATAGGGTTGCGTGCTGAACAACGGGGTCGCTCATTCCGGCAAAGCGGTAGTAGGTGGAGTGCGGAATTCCGTAGTGTACTCCGTCAACCTTCATCTCTTCGTAAATGCCGCAGGCCTTGTACATTTCGTAAAGGTTGGGATAATCGGTTTCCCAGTTTTCGGGAAGCGCCTTGAGCAGCCCCTGCTCGGCATAGTTGACGTACTCCTGATACTTGAAATTGCGCCAGCAGAGAACGTCGGGCATCGTACTGCCGTTAATCCACATACGAACCTTTTCGTCGTGGCTGTCCTTGGAAACGGGCCAAACCTCATAGGTGAAGTTGAACTTCTGCGAAATGAAATCGTAAAGCTCATCCTTGTCGTAATCCATTGCCGAGTTGGAATGCGTCGAGGTAACGGTGAAGGTAACGGGGGACAATGATTCGGCTACGGAAGGCACCGCTGAGCAGACCAGCGCCAGCGCCAGAACCAGAACCAACAGCTTTTTCATGGGAAACCACCTTTCTTTATTTAAAGCGTGCCTTATTCGGGCAGCGCCAGAATCACATCTTTACGGCGCCTACCGTAACGCCCTTCACAAAGTATTTTTGCAGGAAGGGATAGAAGCACATGATGGGCAGCATTGTCATAATTACCGCCGCCATCTTTACTCCCTGGCTGAAAACCTCGGTTGCCGCGTCGCCGGAATTCAAATCGGAATCAACCGCCGCTTCGCAGATTATTGCGCGCAGCACTGTTTGCAGGGTCATCTTTGAGCCGGTGTTGATGAGGAGCATTGACCAGAACCATTCGTTCCAGTACGCTACTGCGGTAAAGAGCGTAAAGGTTGCAAGCAGCGCGCCCTGAAGCGGGAGCATTATGCGCACAAAGATTATAAAATCGTTCGCTCCGTCAATCTTCGCGGCTTCCTCAAGCTCAATTGGTGTTTGCTCAAAGCCGCTTTTAAGGATGATTATGTTATAGGTGGATACGCCGAGGGGCAGGATTACGCCCCAGAGGGAGTCGATAAGGTGCATATCCTTTAAC
>CAZUTB010000304.1:0-3319 GCA_964622905.1 uncultured Oscillospiraceae bacterium
AAGCGCCAAACATAACGAATCATCCTCGTAGTATTGAAACTGCTGATATTCTCGACCTCTATGTTTACCGCGCTATGTCGTCAAGCCCGAATCTCGGTATGAGCGCCGCAGCGGGTCTGTATCAGTCCGTGCTGTGCTTTGCAACAATTCTTCTTTTCAACTTCATCGTTAAGAAGATTCAGCCGGATTACACTCTGTTTTAAGGAGGGAAGCATATGAGCAATAAGCGCCGCCGTCCGCTTGAAGCCAATGAAATGGCGTTCCGCGGAATCGGATATGTAATGCTTTTTCTGTTCGGGCTTACCTGTGTGCTTCCGTTTTACCTTATCATCATCTCATCCTTTGCAAGCGAGGACTCGCTTGTCAAGTACGGCTTTCAGATTATCCCATCATCGTTTTCAACAAGCGCTTACCGTTATGTGTTTTCAAATCCCGGCAGAATAATCAGGGCGTATATAAACACTACCTCGGTAACCATAGTCGGAACTCTGCTTTCCCTGCTGCTCTGCACAATTACGGGCTACGTTCTCAGCAGGAAGGATTTCAAATGGCGCAACGGCTTTTCGTTCTTTTTCTTCTTCACTACGCTTTTCAGCGGCGGTCTTACTCCGTGGTACATAATGTGCACAAAGGTTCTCCACTTCAAGAATACCTATGCCGCGCTTATACTCCCTATGGTTTTCTCCGTGTGGACTATGATTGTCGCCAAGAATTATATGAAGGGTATTCCCAATGAAATCAGCGAGTCGGCTAAGATTGACGGAGCGGGCGAGCTTACTATTTACCGGAAGCTCTATCTGCCCATTGCAAAGCCGCTGCTTGCAACAATCGGCCTGTTCTCGGCACTCGGCTACTGGAACGACTGGTACAACAGTATGCTCTTCAACACCAAGGAGGAGTATCAGTCGCTGCAATACTTCCTTCAGGATATGCTGGGAACGGTTCAGGCGCTTAAAATGCTCGTTGCGCAGGGCGACACTCAGGCGCTGAGCGGAGTAATTCTTCCGACAACGGGTATGAAAATGGCTATGACCTGCGTTGTAACCGGACCCATCATTCTGCTTTACCCGATAGTTCAGCGCTATTTCGTAAAGGGGCTTACCATCGGCGCTGTTAAGGGCTGAAGCTCATTGATAATAACGAGGCGCTGCCGCCTCGTTAAAAATAGGAGGTTGTACTATGAAGAAACCGGTTGCTTTGCTGCTGGCGCTGACGCTTGCGCTGGGTTGCTGCTCCTTCGCTCTTGCGGAGGACGAAAACCCTTGGGCGGGAATCGACCTGAGCAGGTATGAGGAGATTAACTTCTACGTGCTGGGAACTCTGGGCGATGACTGGAAGGAGGTTACCGATGCGGCTAACGAGCTTCTTATCAAGAAGATCAACACAAAGGTAAACTTCATCCATGTTTCCTACGCGGATTTCCAAACTAAGTATTCGCTCTACCTTGCCGGCGATGAGGATGTTGATCTTATCTATGGCGCGGCATGGTGCAATTTCAGCGACTATGTCAAGGCGGGCGCGTACAAGGGACTTACTTGGGATTTCATCGAAAAGTATATGCCCCTTACCGCTAAAAATCAGGCTGCTTCCTCATGGAAGGAATGCAAGTACGACGGGCTTTACTACTGCGTTCCCCGCGATGACACTCTGATTTCATGGAACGGCGTGCTTACCAGAAAGTCACTGCTTGACAAGTACAATTTCAAGGCTGAGGACATCAGCAGCTATGAAAAGCTTATCGAGTACTACTACGCGATAGCGGACGGCGAAAAGAACACGGGCGTGTACGCCTTCAATCCGCAGGGCTCTTATCCCACCGACGGCGTATGGTACACCACCCGCTATCATTACATGGACGTTAATGCGGGCGCGGCGGCGTGGATGGCTTGGAAGTATGATACCGGCAAGGAATTTGATGTAAACGACCTTGTATGGTTTGCCGAAACCGATGAGTATCTAGAGTTCTGCCTCCAGATGGCGGATTTCTACAAGCGCGGCGTGTTCCCCTCCGGCGTTATCTCCAATAACTCGCTTATTGACGATAACTTCCGCGCAGGCACCTCCGCAACCGTTTACTCTATTCCCTCGGGGCTTCAGGGCTGGCAGGATAATCTGCCCGATGAAACCATAGTCTATCTCAATCCCTTCTGGGATGATAAGTGCGTCAACCGCCGCGGCAATTACATGGGCTACGGAGCCTGCTTCCCCGTTGCCGGCAAAAAGGCTGAGCGCGCCGCTGTTGCGCTTGACTGCATGAAGTACGACCCCGAAAGAAACCGCCTGCTCGTCAGCGGCTTGGAGGGACGTCATTACGAAATCGACGAAGCGACAAACACCTATATCGCGGGTCCCGAGTTTGACGATTACGGCTGGGGAAGATGGTGCTTCCTGCTTCAGCACGATTCCGACCCTACTCCCAGTATGTCGGAGGAAATGCTGTATTACCAGAAGATGTACGAGGCAGCTGAGGTTCCCGCTTCCACCTTCCCGATAAACGGCTTCACCTACGATTCCTCCAAGTATGAGGCGGAGCTTTCCGTAATCTCCGCTCTGCTTACAGAGTATCGCTTCTCCTTCTGCTTCGGTATTTTCGGTGACCAGACCGAAAATAAGTATCACGATTTCATCAGCCAGTGCAAGGCTGCGGGTCTTGATGACATCGTTAAGGACTTCCGCGAGCAGCTCGCGGCTTACATTGCCGAATGATTACTGCGCTTGAGCGCATAACTCCGGAAGCGGCGGGCGTTCCCTCGGGGGACGTCCGCGCGCTGCTGGAAGCGCTTATTAGGTCCGGCTCCGAAATGCACGGAATGATGATTCTTCGCTATGGCAAGGTTATTGCCGAAGGGTACTGGTCACCCTACGCGTCGGGTCAGGTGCATGGAAGTCAGTCGCTGACAAAAACCATGACGGGCGCCGCCTTCGGCGCGGCAATGCAGGAGGGGCTTATCGACCTTGATACGCGCCTTATCGACATTTTTCCCGAGTATGCTCCGCTTTGCGCGGGCAAGCCGTACTGGGACGAGCTGAGAATGCGGCATATGACGACGATGGCGGCGGGTATGGAAAAGCAGCCGCCCGTTACCGACAGGGATTGGATTCGCGAGTTCTTCACCATGGATATAATCCATAAGCCGGGGGACGCGTTTTACTATAACAGCGCTGCCTGCTCTATGGTCGGCGCGTCAATAAGGAGAATAACGGGGCTTGGGCTGCGCGCGTTCCTTAAGGAAAGAGTGCTTGACGTTATCGGGATTGACGCGGAGCATCTCAAATGGCATTGCCATCCGGACGGAATGGAGAACGGAAGCGGCGGGCT